>DASTJG010000452.1:0-27404 GCA_035716785.1 Anaerolineales bacterium | reverse complement strand
TTTCGATTCCCTGGGCATTGCGTTGGACCTATGGAATGAAGCCGAGTTCGTCCCAACCAATGACAAGAAAATATCACTGACGATCGATGGCGAAGGCAGGGATAAACTCCCCACCGGCGCCAGCAATGCGATCGTGGATGCCGCGCTGCAAGTCTACAATCTGGCCGGCAAACCCTATCACGGGATGCAGATCCATTGCACCAACCGGGTGCCGCTGGGTTCGGGCCTGGGTTCCAGCTCCGCGGCACTGCTGACCGGCATGCTCGGCGCGAACGCCATGATCGGCGAGCCGTTCTCGCGCGACGAGATCCTCAAACTTGCGATCGAAACGGAGGGACATCCAGATAATGTCGCGCCTGCCATGCTGGGTGGATTGGTCGCCTCGATCATTCACGAGAGCCATGTCCTTTCTCTGCGGCTCACACTGACAGATCACGGCTCACCGATGCATATCACGGTCGTTTTCCCCGATTTCGATTTCCCGACGAAACAAGCCCGCGCCATTTTGCCGAAGCAAATCGAGCTCAAGGACGCCATTTACAACATCAGTCGCGCGGTCATCGTCACGGAGGCATTTCGCCTGGGCGACCTCAACATGCTCAAGGAAGCGATGAGCGATAAACTGCACCAGCCGTATCGCCTCCCGTTGATTCCCGGCGCGCAGGCCGCCATGGACGCGGCCAAGCGGGCGGGCGCCTCAGCCGTGGCGCTCTCGGGAGCGGGTCCCAGCCTGATCGCGTTCTCATCGAATGCCGAAACAGCCATCGGTAAGGTGATGAAGCGAGCGTTTGAGTCGACAGGTCTCCAGGCGCGTATCTTCCAATTGAAGATGTCCGATCACGGGGCGGAAGTGCATATAACGTAGGGGCGAGACGCTTCGCAGCCTCGCCCCTACGGTTTCCATTCCCTCGCAAATTGCAAAATCCGCGGACGGATATGATACGCATACGGGTCGGCAACCGACCGGCGCTCGGCGATCAGCTTCATCGCGGACTCGGGGTCATAGCCTTGTGCGATCAGCACACACGAGCCCATCGCCACCCCGCGGTGACGTCCATACGCGCAATGCACGTAGACCTTGCCACCCGTGCGGATCGTCTCGAGGGCGGTGCGTGCGCCGATCATCAATTTGGAAATGGGAAGGGGAAAGAATGGGCTGTCGATCGTCCGCAGCCACAGCAGCAGGAGCGGCGGATCGTGCGGGTCCGGGCGCGGACCATACGTCAGGCGCATGTTGATCACCAGCCGCACGCCCAGGTTACGCAGAGTATCGTAGTCTTTTACGGAAGGGGTTCTACCGATAAACAGATCGTCGGTGATTTTCGAAAAATTCATGCGGCGAATCTTATCATAAGCAATTATTCGTTACCTAACCCGCACGGGTATAAATGCCGCGTGCTTGTAGCGAAAGCCCAAGGGCTACGAAGGGCGCTTAAGCGTCCTTCCGCCCAGAGCACGATGGTTTACCGTCGTGCGGGTGAGGTACGTAATTGTCAGATGATTCGCCTGAGCCGAATCATGGATTTTGTGCTAAAGTAGGGACAGTAGCAGCATCGAAAAGGGCAGGCAGTCATGGCAGAGACCGAGTTCAAATACGATGTTTTCATTTCCTACAGCCACAAGGATGAAGAGTGGGTGTGTAATACTTTGTTGCCATCATTGGAAGATGCCGGCTTGAAAGTCTGCATTGACTTCCGCGACTTCGTTCCTGGTAAACCTTCACGTCACAACATGCGCGATGCGTGCAAGGAAAGCAAATATACCGTCCTCGTGATGACGCCCGCCTGGATAGCAAGCGAATGGACATCGTTTGAAGGCTTGCTTACGTTTTTGCATGACCCCGCCGGCAAACATCAGCGAACTGTTCCCATTCTGCTTGAAACGTGCGATATTCCCGAAGACATTCAAATCTTCACCTATGTTGACTTCCTTCGCAAAGACCGCGAAGCCATTGCATGGAAGCAGCTCTTCACTGCGCTTGGCAAACCGAATGCTCCCATTCCCGGAACGCCCGTCAAAGAATCGGAACCAAAGACACCCGAAAGTTGGTTTCTTGCGCATCCATACGGAATGCCGCCCAACTTTACAGGTCGCCGTGAAGAGCGGAACATGCTCACGGGCTGGCTCAATTCCGATAAAGACCATCCATTACTGATCCTCCGTGCCCTGGGTGGATTTGGCAAAAGCGCGTTGACATGGCACTGGCTGACCCACGATGTGGATGCAAAGCAATTTCCCGCAGTGGTCTTTTGGAGTTTCTATGAAGGCGACGCGAGTTTTGAAAACTTCCTGAAAGAGACACTGAAATACCTTGGCGTTCTGAACGCCGAACAATTAAATCCGCGGGAACAAACGGAAATCCTGCTTAACCTTTTACAGCGCCCTGGACTCTTGCTGATCCTAGACGGCTTCGAGCGTGTCTTGCGCGCCTACTCCAATATGGGAGCGGCATATCAGGGCGACGAACTGCAAACGGACCAGGACGATTCGCAGGACAGGGGGCGCGATTGCGTCAACATATTTGCGGATGCGTTCCTGCGGGGCATTGGCGCTTTCGGATTCATGATGCGCAGCAAAGTCCTGATGACCACGCGCCTGACACCGCGCGCGGTGGAACGATATGGACAATTTTTACAAGGCGTGCGTGAAGAAGAACTCAGGGAAATGAAAAAGGAAGATGCCGTTGCCTTCTTCCACGCGCAGGGAGTTCGCGGCACACATGCCGAGATCGAAGCCGCCTGCGAACCGTATGGCAATCACCCGTTGAGTTTGCGTATTCTGGCGGGCATGATTGTCAACGACCGCAATGCCCCTGGCGATATTTCGGCGGCAAAAAATTTTGAAATTACAGGCGACATCATCCAGAACAAACATCACGTTTTGGAAACGGCTTTCAATAGTCTATCCGCACCTCAAAAGAGTTTGCTTGGACAAATTGCCTGCTTGCGCACGGCGATGACTTATGACACTCTGAAAACCCTTCATCGTGATGGTAAGGGCAATATCATTTTGGATGAAATGTTGAAAATCCTGGAATCACGTGGACTCCTGCATTGGGATCGCAAAGCCAACAAGTATGACCTGCACCCCATCGTGCGGCGCTTCGCCTACGACCGGTTGACTGCTTCTGACCGAACCGCCGCTCATACCCGTTTGGTCAACTACTTTGAAGCTACCCCCAAACTTGAAAAAGTGAAAACACTGGAAGACCTTGCGCCCGTCATCGAACTGTACCACCACATGGTCAGGGCGGGGAATTTGGATGAGGCAAAAAAAATATTCAAAGACCGACTTGATACTCCAATGTATTACCAATTTGGCGCGTATCAATTGCAGATTGAACTGTTACGCTCGCTTTTTCCTGATGGAGAAGATAAACCGCCACGCTTGAAAACTGAAGCCGACCAAGCACTAATCCTCAATGATCTTGCTGCTGTCTACGCTTTGAGTGGTTATCCAAGCCGCGCGGTGCGACTATATTTGGCAAGCAATGAACTAGATGAAAAGAGCAGTAATAAACAAGGTGTCGCTATTGGACTCGGAAACGCGGCAGGAAATCAACTGGTCATCGGCGCGCTGAGCGCCGCGGAGCGCAACCTTCGCCGCCAAGTTGACCTGTTCCGCGAGATTGCGGATGAACATGGTGAAGCCATCGGTCACAGAGAACTCGGAAGTGTATTATCAACTCTTGGAAGCTGGGAACCGGCAGAACAGGAAGCGCATGCAGCGATAGAAATGTTTGAAAAGCAAAACAATTTTCAATCCGGTGGGTACGCTTGGGCTTGTTTTGCCTTATATTATTTGCTTATATCACGTGCTGATTTTCAATCCAGATCAGCAAATATAAAATCGGCAATTGAGTGTGCTTCTCGCGCCCTTGAACTGGCAGATAAACAAGCAAAAGATATTCCTGTTCCCCGTGATTATGTTCGTGCTTACTGGCTGCTCGGCGCGGCGTATCGCGCCAACAACGATTTGACTCTGGCAGAAGAAAACCTGTCCAAAGCGCTCAATCAGTGTCGGCAAATCAACATGGTTGACCATGAAGCCAACATCCTACTCGACCTGGCGCGGCTGCGTTATGCCCAGGGCGATTTCAAGGAGGCGCAGGAAAAAGCGTCCGAGGCGCTGGTGATTACGCAGCGCAGCGGGTATGTTCTGCAAGGAGCAGATGTAAATCTGTTCCTCGCCCAATACGCGCTGGAGCAGGAGAAAGACAAAACCAAAGCGAAGGAATATGCCAAAACAGCACTGAAACTCGCCACATGCGATGGTCCGCCGTATTATTACAAAGTGGCGTATGAAGAGGCGGAACGGTTGTTAGAGAAATTAAAGTAGTTATGTCACTCTGAGGGAGCCCATCGGGCGACCGAAGAGTCTTGCTCGTTGTGTAAGAGATGCTCCGCTCAGGATGACATGAGACGAGGGGATTGCTTCCCGAAGGCTTGCAATAACACTTTGATTTTCTGTAGGGTTTTATGCTAAACTCTGCACATGGAAATTCTTTCCACTTCAATTGATAACTCATCCTCTGAATTCAAACAAAATTCCCAACATCACAAACAACTGGCAAACGAACTCAAAGAACGCCTGGCGCGCGTCCGTGAAGGCGGCGGCGAAAAGTACCGCAAGCGACAGGAAGAGCAGGGCAAGCTCTTCGTGCGCGACCGCATCGATCGTCTGCTCGACCCCGGCTCGCCGTTCCTGGAACTCTCAGCGCTGGCGGCGTACGATCTCTATCATAAAGCGGCGCCGGGCGCGGGGATCGTCACAGGCATCGGGCGCGTCAGCAACCGGGAAGTGATGATCGTCGCCAACGACGCCACCGTCAAAGGCGGGTCATACTTCCCGCTGACGGTCAGGAAGCATTTGCGCGCCCAGCAGATCGCCGAGGAGAATCACCTGCCCTGCCTCTATCTCGTCGACTCAGGTGGGGCATTTTTGCCGCTGCAGGACGAAGTCTTTCCCGACGTCAATCATTTCGGTCGCATCTTCTACAACCAGGCGCGCATGTCTGCCAAAAAGATCCCGCAGATCGCAGCCGTGATGGGAAGCTGCACGGCGGGCGGAGCCTACGTCCCCGCGATGAGCGACGAGGCGATCATCGTCAAAGGCACAGGCACGATCTTCCTGGGCGGACCTCCGCTCGTCAAAGCCGCGACCGGTGAGGATGTGACCGCCGAGGAGTTGGGCGGCGCGGACGTGCATACGCGGCTCTCCGGTGTGGCAGATCATTTCGCCGAAGACGACGATCACGCCATCGAGATCCTGCGCGGGATTGTGGAAACACTTCCCAGACCACAGACCATAGACGATAGACCACTGTGGTCGATGGTCAATGGTCCATGGTCCGCACCGGAAGAGCCTCTCTACCCTGCTGAAGAAATTTACGGCATTCTGCCCTCTACCTTCCGCGAAACCTACGACGTGCGTGAGATCATCGCTCGCCTCGGGGACGGGAGCAAGTTCCGCGAGTTCAAGGCCCGCTACGGCACGACACTCGTCTGTGGCTTCGCGCGCATTCACGGCTACCCGGTGGGGATCATTGCCAACAACGGCGTGCTGTTCAGCGAGTCCGCGCTCAAGGCGACTCACTTCATCGAGTTGTGCGACCAGCGCGGGGTCCCGCTGCTATTCCTGCAGAACATCACCGGCTTCATGGTAGGGCGTGAGGCGGAAGTCGGCGGCATCGCCAGGGATGGCGCCAAGATGGTCCATGCCGTAGCGAACACGCGCGTCCCCAAGCTGACCGTGGTCATTGGCGGCTCATTCGGCGCGGGCAACTACGCCATGAGCGGACGCGCCTACGGCTCGCGCTTCCTGTGGATGTGGCCGAATGCGCGCATCTCCGTCATGGGCGGGGAACAGGCTGCAAACGTCCTGCTCACCATCAAACAGGACCAGCTCGCTCGTGAAGGCAAGCCTGCCATGACACCCGAAGAAGCGGATGAGTTCAAGCGCCCGATTCTGGAGAAGTATGAGAATGAAGGCAATCCCTATCATTCCACCGCGCGTCTCTGGGATGATGGCGTGATCGATCCAGCCGATACGCGTCAGGTATTGGGGTTGGCATTGTCGGTGGTACTGAATTCGCCAGTGGAAGAGCACAATTTCGGAGTGTTTAGGATGTAGAATCAAGGAGGAAAGAAGAAAGAGGAGGATTTTACGACCATGAACTATGCCGAGCGGCTGAGTACTGTTCCGGCTAAAATCACCAATGATCCGATTTGGAAGCTTGAAATCTATCGATTAGCATTGTTTGCAGGTGATATTGGCTGGCACGATGTTCTGGCTTTATCTAAAACTAAACTAATGTGGAGTGTTGCTGACCAGCTTCATCGCTCGCTCGACTCGATCAGCGCGAACTTGACGGAGGGCTATTCCAGAAGCAAAGGACTCGATCATCGCTTTTTGGAATTCGCGCTGGGCTCAGCCCGCGAAAGCCGGGACTGGTATTACAAATCACGCCATGTCTTGCCGGAGGAAGTCGTTAAACATCGCATGGAACTACTGACTCAGATTATCAGTATGCTGGTCCCAATGATCTCTCATCAGCGCAAACACGCCATTCGTGAACAACAGGCTGATTACGATTCCCTGCCACAACCATCAGACGTCATCATCGATTCGGTGATCTCTTTCCCTTAACATCTCTTTCATCTCACTTCTCGCGCCTTTCCTCTTTTTTCTATCTTGCTTACGGAGTTACCCATGTCATTTGAAGGATCAAAACAATCTGGCAGCCCACACCATTTTCTGGCCCAACTCGCCGGCGGCTGGGCAGGTACATCCCGGCTCTGGCTGGAGCCCGATAAACTCGCCGACGAATCGCCCGTGGTGGGAACCATCCAGCTGATTCTCGATGGGCGCTTCGCGCTTTATCTTTATCAAGGGACTGTTCTGGGTGAGCCCCAGCATGGATTGTTCACCTTTGGCTACAACACAACGCTGGACCGCTATGAGACCAGCTGGCTGGATTCGTTCCACAACAACACCGCCATCATGTTCTGCACGGGCAATGTCACAGACAACGGTTTTTTTGTCCTGGGCAGTTTCCCCGATCCCAACGGCGGACCGGACTGGGGCTGGCGCACGGAAGTGGAATTGGTGGACGAAGATCATTTATTGATCACTGCGTACAACATCAGCCCGGAAGGCGGCGAAGCCCAGGCAACAGAAGCAAGGTTGACGAGGGTAAAGAAGTAAGAATAACCATCATTGCGAGCCTTCGGGAAGCAATCTCTCACACAATAAATGGGATTGCTTCGCCTTCGGCTCGCAATGACGAAGATATGAGGTAAAAGTGAGAATTCTATTTATCGGTGGCACACGTTTTGTTGGGCGTCATCTTGTCGAAGCGGCGCTGGCACACAATCATGAAGTGACATTATTTCATCGCGGCAAATCGAACCCCGGTCTCTTCCCGCAAGTGGACACGATCCTCGGCGACCGCGAAAGAGATGTGGAGAAACTCAACGGGCACTTTTGGGAAGCAGTGATCGATACATCCGGGTATCTGCCGCGCCTCGTCCGCATCTCCGCTGAAATTCTGAGAGACAACGTGACACAGTATGTCTTTATCTCAACCATTTCGGTCTACAAAGATTTCAAGAAGATCGGCATCGACGAAACCTACCCTGTTGGGAAGATCGAAGATGAAACCATGGAAGAGGTCACCGGCGAGACGTACGGCCCGCTCAAGGCTTTATGCGAGCAGGTTGTGCAGGACATCTACGGCGAACGCGCCCTCATCGTCCGCCCGGGGCTGATCGTGGGGCCGCACGACCCGACGGATCGCTTTACCTATTGGCCCGTCCGTGTGGCGCGTGGTGGCGAGGTGCTCGCGCCCCAAAAGCCCGCGGCAGCCATCCAGCTTATCGACGCGCGCGATCTGGCAGAGTTCACCGTCAAATTGATCGAACAAAACGCCTTTGGCATTTACAATGCTACGGGTCCTGACTATGAACTCACGATCGGCAGATTGCTTCAAGTATGCAAAGAAATGAGTGGCAGCGGCGCAAATTTCAAGTGGGCAAGCCTGGACTTCTTAAATCAAAACAATGTTCAGCCCTGGAGCGACATGCCTGCCTGGGTTCCTGACGATGAAGAAAGTGTGGGCTTCACTCGCGTAGATGTATTCAAAGCCATCAAGGCGGGTTTGAAGTTCCGCCCGTTGGAAGAGACCGTTCGCGATACACTGGAATGGGCGAAGACACGACCGGCAGATCATGAGTGGAGAGCAGGACTAACTGCAGAAAGGGAATCACAGCTGCTCGCCACTTTGAATGGAGAGTGATATGCACATTCAGGAACCTCGGGCCCAGCTCGATCACATGCTTCGGCAAACGCGCATGAACCTCGTCGTGTACAGTCAGATGGCAGATACGAAGGCAAATATCCTGCTCAGTATTTCATCGGTTCTGTTGTCGATCTCTCTGACCAAAGTGGCCGATCCGCGCTTTACTGCATCGATCATCGCCCTGGTCGGATTCCTGCTAATCACAATCTTCCTTGCGCTGATGACCGTCATCCCAAAGGTGCAGGGCTTCCGTCACAAACGGTATTCCATCCATGACCCCAATTACAGCCCGCTCTTTTTCGGGGATTATGTGGACATTCCTTATGATGCATATGCCAAAGACCTGGAAGAGATCATGAACGACTCAGACCGCAGCTACGAAGTCATGGTCAGGGAAATCTACTTCGCAGGGGTATATCTGGTGAAGAACAAGTACAAATACATCCGCGCGGGCTATCTGTTTTTCTTCACAGGCTTGATCGTCAGCACTCCGATCTTTTTCGTACAGAACTTTCTCTAATGTTCAAAAAAATTCTGATTGCCAATCGCGGCGAGATCGCCATTCGGATCATGCGAGCCTGCAGGGAGCTTGGCATCCAGACCGTCGCGGTCTATTCCGACGCGGATAAGAACGCGCGGCACGTTCAGCATGCCGATGAAGCGATCCACATCGGGCCCGCCGCGCCGAAAGAATCATATCTGAATGTGGAGAAGATCATCGCCGCGGCAAAACAGACACACGCGGATGCCATCCACCCGGGCTATGGCTTCCTCTCGGAGAACGCCTCCTTCGCAGCCGCAGTGGACTCCGCTCAACTGACCTTTATCGGCCCCTCGGCCAAGTCCATTCGCCTGATGGGCGACAAAGCAGAATCCAAGATCCGCATGAAGCAGGCTGGTGTACCGACCGTCCCGGGCTACGAAGGGTTGGAGGCAGAAGAGGATTTTCAAAACGCTGCAACAAAGATTGGCTATCCGGTATTGGTCAAAGCAGCGGCGGGCGGCGGCGGGAAAGGGATGCGCGTTGTCAACACAGAGAGTGAATTGACAGAAGCCATTGAGTCGGCACGGCGCGAAGCCCTGAACGCCTTTGGTGATGAACGGTTGTTGATCGAGAAGTACATTCCCAAAGCCCATCATGTGGAATTCCAGGTCTTCGGTGACCGGCATGGGAATCTCCTTCATCTCTTCGAACGTGAATGTTCCGTGCAAAGAAGGCACCAAAAGATCATCGAAGAGACACCCTCACCCTTGCTCACCTCGGAATTACGTGATGAAATGGGAAAGGCTGCCGTCGAAGCTGCGCGCGCCGTCGGCTACTACAACGCCGGGACCGTCGAATTCATCGTTGATCCGGATACACACAAGTTCTACTTCCTCGAAATGAACACGCGCCTGCAAGTGGAACATCCCATCACCGAACTCGTCGTTGGACTCGACCTTGTCCACTGGCAGATCCGCGTCGCGGCAGGAGAGAACTTCCCTTTTACGCAGTCGCACTTCACCCAACGCGGACATGCCATCGAGTGCCGCATCTATGCCGAAGACCCCGCCAATGGATTCCTGCCAAGCACAGGCAGGCTTTTGCAGTTCGTCGAGCCGCGCGGCCCCGGCATCCGTGTGGACTCGGGCTTCGCAGCCGTCGATGAAGTGACGCATTTCTATGATCCGCTGCTGGCGAAGTTGATCGTCCATGCCGAGGATCGTGCGTCAGCCATCCAGCGCATGCAAGCCGCGCTAAAGGATTTCGTCGTGCATGGTGTGGTCACGAATATCGACTTCCTGCAAGCCGTCATCACTCACCCTGACTTTGCAAACGGAAAAGTCTCCACGCGCTGGGCGGAAACGAACTTCAATTGGGTGTTACCCTCTGAGCCATCGTTTGAAGCAATTATTGCTGCCTCACTCGCGGATTTTGCAATCGTCAATCGTCAACACTTGCACCGGGCGCAAGTGCCGGTGTCAAAAATCGAAAATCAAAATGATCCTTACAGTCCATGGAAATCATCAAACGGATTCCGCAACTGACAAACTCACATGCATGAAAAAAACATCCAACCTTTGGCTTGCTTTCCGGATGGGAATCAACTTCGCCGCAGTGCTGCATTTGATCAGGGTCGGTTCGAAGAGTTTAAGCTTCTCAAGCTTTGTCGTATTAAACAGTGACGCGATCTCATGAAAATCACTTTTGAGAACCAAACAGTAGACTTAACTCCGTCGGGTAAAGGCTTTACAGCCACAATTGGGAATAGAACTGCCGATGTTGAAGTTATCCGCGCAAATCGCGAAGCACCCCCGCAAGGGGGAGATGGAAGGTTAGATTTACTCATCGATGGCAAACGCGTCACAGCCTACGTTTCTTCCGATAATGCCCAACGCTGGGTGACGGTCAACGGGCAGACCTTCGTGTTGACCAAACCTGTGGCAGGCGCGCGCCGAGGCGGGCACGGACACCACCACGCCGCGGGCGAACTGACTGCACCCATGCCCGGGCAGATCCGCGCGGTGAGCGTCAGCGAAGGAGACACGGTCACCAAAGGGCAAACGCTGCTGGTGGTTGAGGCGATGAAGATGGAGATCCGCGTGCAGGCATCCAGGGACGGGGTGGTGAAGAAATTATTTGTCAAGCAGGGACAAACAGTGGAACGGGAACAAATATTGATTGAAATTGCGTAGGGGCGTGGCTGCGAAGCGTCACGCCCAGGGCAGGAGGACCCTGCCTCTACGGAGGTTTTATGCCCGGAAAATATTTCGACGAACTCGAAGTTGGGATGAAGTTCAAACACGCGTTGGGGCGCACTGTCACCGAGATGGACAACGTCCTTTTCTCCGCGCTGACGATGAACACCCAACCCCTGCACGTCAACGAAGATTTTGCATCGAAGACAGAGTTTGGACAAAGACTGGTCAACGGTGTGTTCACCCTTGGGCTGGTCGTCGGCCTGACCGTCGCCGAACTAACCGAAGGCACGATCGTTGCAAATCTGGGATATGATAAGGTCGTCCATCCTCACCCGGTCTTTCACGGCGACACGATCTATGCCGAGAGCGAGATCATCGAAAAGCGCGAGTCGAAATCAAGACCAGATGTAGGCATCGTGCGGATCAAATGTACGGGCAGGAAGCCAGACGGTACGATCGTGGTCGAGTTCGAGAGGACGGCGATGTTTTTGAAGAAATCAAAATAACCGTCATTGCTTCGGGCTAACGCCCTCGCAATGCCGTAGCGGAGAATCATGCATTCACGACGCGCGTTACTTTACATGCCGGGTGATGACCGGCGCAAGATCGAAAAAGCCACGGCACTCGGTGTGGACTGCATCTGCATGGATATGGAAGACGGCGTGGCGCTGACACGCAAAGCCGAGGCGCGAGCGGTCATTGCACAGGCGATGAAGGAACTGGACTTCGGAAACTCCGAGCGCTGCATCCGCATTAACAGTTTCGGCTCAGGCTTCGAAAAGTTCGACCTGGCCGCCGCGGTCGCGACCAATCCCGATACGATCGTTGTGCCGAAAGTAGAATCAGCAGCACAGGTTCGTTCGATCAGCGAGTATATCGAAGTGTACGAACGCTCCAGTAAGATGGAGATTGGCACGATTCGCATGCTGGTCGGTGTGGAAACTGCCAAAGGGATCATGAATCTCAAGGAGATCGCCGAGGCAGATAGACGCCTGGAGGCGATCATCTTCGGAGCGGAGGATTTCGCCGCCTCGGTGGGCGCGACCCGTACGCGCGAAGGAACCGAAGTTTTGTACGCGCGTTCCGCCGTGGTCACAGCCTGCGCGGCGAACGAGCTGCAGGCGCTCGATATGGTCTACATCGATTTCCGCGATGTCGAGGGGCTGCGCGCCGAAGCGGAGCAGGGTGCCAGCCTCGGCTTCAGCGGAAAACAGATCATTCACCCGAACCAGGTCGAGGCGGTACAGGAGGCGTTCACTCCTTCCGCAGAAGCGATTGAATATGCGCAGAGAGTCGTCAACACGTTTGCAGCCAGTCAACGGGAGGGCAAGGGCGCATTTGCTTTGGACGGCAAGATGATCGACATGCCGCTGTTGAAAAATGCCCAGAATGTTTTGGACCGGGCAAAAGCGGCAGGAAAAATATGACTTTTGTAAGGAAACTGATTACTTCAAAAGCGCGGGAAATGCTGCATAATTGACCTAATCCCTTTCGGAAGTGAACTATGCAGCCACTTGTTCAATCAGCAATCGACGCCGCCAATCGTGGTGAAAACAACAAAGCACTGGAACTCTGCAAGCAGGCGCTTGCCGCCAATCCCAACGATGTAGATGCCTGGCTGGTGGTGGCCGCGGTCGTTGAACAGCCCGAACGCAAGCGGCAATGCCTGAACCGCGTCCTGACGCTTGACCCCACCAACCAGATCGCGCGCGACGAACTGCTCGACATGGACCGCGCCGCGATGGGCGGCACACCTCCCTTCATCCCCGAGCAGACTCCCGTTTCACAGTCAACCTATCAATCGGCACCTCCCCCGCCAAGTTATCCAACCAGTACATCTGCTTTCGAATCTGCACCTGAACCCAAACTATCCGCGCCGGTCATGTCACAGCCTCAGGCACAAGCTGTATCCAGATCGGCTCCCCAACCGCGTCTGGAAAAGCCTCTGGTATTTAAGTATCCACTCTTCTGGCGCATATTGATGTATCTCTCCCTCGCATTTTTTGCCTGCATTGGTTTGATAGTTGCGCCCCTGAATGTTGTGAACAGTTTACCTTTCTTTCTCCTTGCTCTCGCAATGGGGCTCGTCATCATGGCATTCTCCCCCAAAGTGGAGATCAGCGAGACGGGCATCCGGGCCTCCAGCCTATTCAACAGTTCGGAAGCCAGGTGGGGTGATATCAAAAGCATGAAGTCCGGTGGAATGAGCCAAAGGCTGGATCTGCATAAAAGTGACGGGCAGGTTGTCAAAGTATCTGCCCAGGTCAGCGGGTACCCTCGCATCGTTGAGATCATACGCCAGAAACGCCCCGACTTATTCGGCATGGCCGTTTCCTCTCCCGCCGGGCAAGGGAATCAGTTGGCATCGAGCAGCTACGGCAGTTCGACTCCCGCGTTCACAGGCACAAAAAGTTTCAAGAAAAGTGCTTTGATGCAGTATGGCGGATTTCTCCTGTACACTCCCCTTTGCCTGCTTTCATTTTGGACATTGCTTACGGAGCCAGAATACCAGGTAGGTGCTTTCGTAGTGGGTATTGCATGTTTGGCGCTCATGGTCTTTTCATTATTTCAGGTCAATGCCATTAAAGTCGAGCCTAACAAGTTAACAGTCCAGACATTATTTGGAGAAAAAGATTTCAGCGCTCGTGAAATTCGAGAGATCAAAATGCAATCGGTGCGCCGGCGCTATGGCAACGTCACGACGTATGTGGTGGTTACCTCCATGGAAGGGAAAAAATATTCATTGATGGGCTTCTCAGAGGGCACGGAAATCATCTATGGTTTTCTCACAAACTGGTGGAATGCTTATCGAAACAGATAGCTATAATTAGGAAGGCAATCAAAATGTCACTTTGAGTCAGTTGGCAGCTTGCTCAGAGTGACTTTTTTTGTAATCCTGACCACCGAGGAAATTCACTTGTTATCCATTATCTATGGCATCCTGTCTGCCGGGACATGGGGCGCGGCGGATTTTATCGGCGGGCTGACCAGCAAACGCACCAGTCCGTATCGCGTGCTCTTCCTGGCGGAGATCGCCGGGGTCATTCCTTTCACTGCGCTGGCCCTTCTCACGCGTGAAGCGCTTCCTCCTACAACAGATATGCTTCTGGGTGCAGGCTCCAGCCTGCTGGGATTAACCGGGCTGCTCTTTCTGTATCGTGCCCTGGCAGATGGGCAAATGACCATTGCTGCGCCGGTCTCGGCTGTGTTTGCTGCGCTCATCCCGGTGATCTTCGGATTCTTCACGCTCGGCATCCCTCAGCCTGCAACGCTGCTCGGATTTGGACTCGCCTTCCTGGCGGTCTGGTTCATTTCGCAAACGGATGTGACGAACTGGCTTTCCCCTCTGCGCGGACCCCGCAGCCTCACGGACCTGCGCCTGCCCCTGCTCTCGGGCCTTTTCTTCGGCCTGTACTTCATCGTCATCCACAAAGCCACGCTTCACGCGTTTTTCTGGCCGCTGGCTGCGGCACGCTTTGCAGGGATCGTGGCATTCGGGCTTTATGCACTCCTGGCACGCCAGCCTGCCCTGCCTCCGCGCGACACGTGGGGATTATGCATCGTCAATGGACTGCTCGACATCGGCGGGAATGCATTTTACGTCCTTGCTGCACAGACGGGCCGCATCGACGTGGCGGCAGTGTTGGGCGCACTCTATCCTGCCTCCACGGTGTTACTGGCATGGGTTTTCCTGAAGGAAAGACTCAACTGGCTGCAGACGTTGGGGGTGGTTCTAGCCTTTGCAGCGATTGTGCTCTTCACACTCTAACCCCCGGGAGATATGCAAAGTTTTACTTCCTGTTTTGAATCCTGTTATTTGCCAACTTACAATAATCATCAATGACTTCGTAGCCGATAAAATGTCGCCCGGCCTTCAGGGCGGCCAATGCTGTCTGTCCTGAACCCATAAACGGGTCCAGCACGATTTCGTTCGAGAACGTGTAAAGCTGGATCAACCGATACGGCAGCTCGATCGGGAATGGCGCCGGGTGGCCCACCTTTTTCGCAGACTCGGACGGAAAGCCCCAGACGGATTTTGTGAATTCAAGAAACTCATCTTTCGAGATCGTGCTGACGCGTCCATCCATTTTGTCGCGGCGAAAACTCCCTTTGGAAAACACGAGGATGTACTCATGTGTGTCCCGCAGCGTGGGATTGGTCGCAGATTGCCACGAGCCCCAGGCAGTGGAGGTGCTGGCCGAGGCGGCTTTATCCCAGATGATCTCTCCGCGCATCAAAAAACCCAGGTCGATCATATCGCGCATGATCGAGGCGTGCAGTGGAATATACGGCTTACGGCCCACGTTTGCCACGTTGATGCATGCCCGCCCGCCGGGAACCAGCACCCGGTGAGTTTCCTTCCAGACGCGCATCAGGAAAGCGAGGTATTCCTCAAGTGTGAGATCGTTGTCATACTCCTTGCCCACGTTATACGGCGGCGAGGTGACCATGAGATGCACCGAACAATCGGGCAGTTCCTGCATCTCTTCGCAGGACGAATTAAAGATGACATCCATCTCGGCAAGTGCATTCTCCATATATGCCTCCGACTCCACCTGCATCCGATCGGCGTACAGACGCGTCTTATAGAATGCGGAGGAATCGTGTCCCTCGCGGCCCGGGGACCCGAACGATGAAGTAGCGGTGTTTTTACGCTTAGGCATTTTGTGGGAAGAAATACTTCGAATAGAGGATGTCTCCCCAAATATAACACAAGCGGAGCAGTCCTGTGCACAAGCGCAGCACGCCGCACAGCGGCAGTGTGAATAGATAAACAGAAAGGCGTAATGCGTGTTCCTATCGGTTGCATTACGCCTTCGTTATTCAATTTTCAGGCGATCAGAATGAAGTGCTATGCCTCGTAATCCACAGCCTCTTCTTCAACGGTCAGCATTGGCTCGTCGGATGACTTCTTATCGAGGAATTGCAGAGTAAGTGCGACAACTTTGGTGTAAAACCTGGTTTCACCCTTGTCTTCATACTTCTCTGTCTTAAGCCTTCCTTCGATATAGACCAGGCTGCCTTTCTTGAGATACTCCTGGCAGACCTCGCCGAGTCGGCCCCAGGCTTCGACATTTACCCATTCCGTGTATTCCTTGGCTTCGCCGTTTGCCTTCCAGCGCTGCGAAACAGCAATACTGAAATGAGTTACTTTCTTGCCCGATGGGGTGTATTTTCCTTCAGGATCTTTGCCTAGACGGCCGATCAGTTGGACACGATTTAATGCTGGCATATTTCCCTCTCTTTTTTTGTTTGATGTTGTTGTTCTGAGCTTTTAGATGAAAATGTACGTGTCATAATTAGTCTCCTGGGATCTAAAAGAACCATATTCAGTTGTACGAACAGAGTTCCGGAGTTATGGAGGTATACTACCTCCATCCGTTTACTCTCCTGCGGCTTCTGCCGCCTTCTCAGATTCAGTTTCCGTTTCACCTCCTAGTTTCTTGAGGACGGGCAAACCTGTTTTCATCTCAACGACCTGGTAGCCTGCGGGCACCGCATCGAGCGTGCCTTCCTTGACTTCCTTCGAGAAGAAGAACAGAGTCCGTTCCTTGCCGGTTGACGTCTGAGACTTTTTGGTATGCAAGTAGTAGGTCACACCCTTTGAATTGGTAAACGCGTAAGCCATTATCATTCTCTCCTTTTTTTACCCCGCATGTTATAAAATATCTTCAAAGGAAGCATGCGGGGTTCTAATTTGTACCGTAAGTGTAGCACGGATTTTCTATGAATGCAATCAGGAGTTTCGTGTATGCTAACCGTCATTGGTCTTAGTGAATTGCATGACGCCCGTCGTTCTTTCACAGGGAAAGTTGGTCTGGTGCCCACTATGGGGTACCTACACGAAGGGCATTTATCCCTTGTCCGCCGGGCAAAGGAGGAGTGCGACCATGTGGTGGTCTCCATTTTCGTCAACCCGACCCAGTTTGGACCGAAGGAGGATCTCTCCAAGTATCCGCGCGACATCGACCGGGACCTGGGCCTGCTGGAAAGCCTCGGCGTGGATCTCGTCTGGATGCCCACGGAGCAGGTCATGTACCCGCCGGGGTACCAGACCTGGGTGGAGGTCGAGGCGATCACGCGTCGGCTGGAGGGGTCGATGCGGCCCGGTCATTTCAGAGGGGTAGCAACGATCGTCGCCAAGTTGTTCATCGGCGTCCAGCCGGACAGGGCTTATTTCGGTCAAAAGGACGCGCAGCAGGCGGCCGTCATCCGCCAGATGACTCGCGACCTGAACTTCCCCATCGAGATCATCGTCTGCCCCATTGTGCGCGAACCGGATGGACTGGCAATGTCGAGCCGCAATGTGTATCTGGACCCTGAGCAGCGCCAGGCTGCGACCGTGCTGTATCGTTCCCTGTGCGCGGCGAAGAATGCCCATGAAAACGGCGAACGGGATGCAGAGAAACTGCGCCAGATCATAAAAGATGTGCTTGCCACCGAACTGCTGGCACAAATGCAGTATGTTTCGTGTGCGGATTATGACACACTGGAAGAGCTGGAAACCGTGACAGGCAAGACCTTGCTTTCCATGGCGGTATTTCTGGGAAAGACAAGGTTGATCGATAATTTCGTGCTGGGGTAAAACCGTGCATCGCGCTGAGCGGACTGGCGCCTTCGCGCCGAGCAGGCATAGTCGAAGCGTCACGGTATCCATAAAATTTTGGAGCAATCCATGAAAACAATCCGTGGGTGGCAATATTGGGCACGACTTCTCGGTGCCGCCGTCCTTTTCCTATTTGCAACAGCAGCCGGTACATTCATCTGGTTCAGCTACCAACAAGCCATGAACTATCTCCATCCGGCACGGAATACTGCCTCGGGAGCGTTGCTGCGAGCCAGCGGGATCGAATTCCAGGAAACCGAATTGCTGACAGAAGACAACGTCAGGCTTTCCGCATGGTACACCCCGCCAACGAATGGAGTGATCATTCTGGTGGCACATGGATATGGTGATAAGCGTACTGAGACCATCCATGCGCTCTTTGCCAGTCACGGCTATGGTGTAGTCGCCTGGGATTTCCGCGCGCATGGAAAAAGCGAGGGAGATTTCTGTTCGCTGGGTTATTACGAGATCCTCGATGCAAAAGCTGCTCTCGATTTTGCGCTCGCCCAACCGGGCGTCGAACACGTCGGCGCGTGGGGCGGTTCGATGGGCGCTGTGACGATGATCCGTGCGACGGCACGCTATCCCGAGATCGAAGCCCTCGTCACAGATAGTCCCTTTGTAACCCTGGAGGAGGAAATGGATTTGCGCGTTCCCTTCCCGGTGATGCGCCCCCTGATCCGCTTTTTTGCCGAAAGGGAGTCAGGGGTGACTCTCGATCAGGTCCGCCCCGTGGATGATATTGCGCTCATCAGCCCGCGACCGGTCTTTCTCATTCAGGGCATGAGCGACGGCATGGTGCCGCTCGATTCCGCCCAACGCTTGTATGACGCGGCAGGCGAACCGCGCCAGTTATGGCTGGAAAACGATGTTGGGCATTTGGGCATGTATGCTCATTACGAGGAGACATACACCGAACGCGTGATCGAATTTTTCGAGGAATATTTGGTTCGGAGATAAAACCGTAGGGAACGCCGGCCGGCGTTCCCTACAAAAATTCAGGGTCCCCATTTCATTTGCCTGGCAAATGGAGTGAGCACTACCTTTGGTCGTCCATCCAGATAAACGATCTCCGCCTGCCCGCCCTGATAGACTTCCGGGGCCGGTGCGATGGCTACGACAACAAAACTTGCATCGGGTGCCCATAAAGCTTCATTGAGCAATTCGAAATCCGGTCCGCTGAAGGTGGTCCAGCCTGTCACTGTGTCCGGCGCGGAACGTACGAGTTGCAATGGTGAACGTGTAATGATCCCCTCCGGGCTGGAGACATTTGCAAAGAAAAAGTACAACTGACCGTCGGGTGCCAGGTACGCCTCATCGGCTACATTGTAGGTGCCTCCACCCGCGTCTCCCTGGATCAATGTGGTCACTGCCCCGGTCACAGCATCCACTCGCCACAAACCGGAGCTGAACATGCCCATGCTGGGATTGGCAGCATAGATGCTCGAACTATCAGGGGACCATTCGGTGTCATCGCAGCAGATCAACGCGCCCTCGCCGCCATTGAGGCGCACCAGGTCATTTGTGGCAGGATAGTAGATCGCAGAGGACCCGCCTTCGTAGTAACTCAGGTTGACAAGCAGTTTTGTCCCGTCCGGTGAGTAGCGCTCGGGCGCATACAACTCACGTGGGACGAAGGTATTATTGCCAGCATCGTCAACCAGATTCTTAATGACAAGCTTGCTTGTATCCGTTGCAAAGGTATAGATCTGCAAGCCTTTATGACTGTACGCCAGAGTCTGTCCATCCAGTGAAAAAACCGGGCTGCTCATCGTACTCATAAACGGATTGTTGGGATCCACAGAACTGGGATAGATGAGCACGCGGCGTCCTGTCCCATCGGCATTGACGTAGAAGATCTGATTGTCCGACACGTACGCGATACTCCCATCGACCGGGGAGATATCATAGTCACTTACATCGACAGGCTCAGAGGTGATCTGTTGCCGGTCAACTCCATCGCGTTCGATAAAAAAGACCTGTGTGATCCCGGCATCGTCGGTACCAAGATAATACAATCTGTGCGGGAGTAATTCCGTGGAGCCATCGGGCGCTGGAACGGTCGCAGTCGGACTCGCTTCTTGAGGAACAAGGGCAGTCAGAGTCAGTGCGACGACGGTCCCTACCTTAGCCGGATCGGGGGAGGCAGGCGGGATGGCTGTCCCGGGGCTCTGGGTCGACGTACCTGATGGGACAGGCACGACACAAGCCAGGAGAACGATTGTCAGAACGAGAAAAGCGGTAAGTGGTCGAAATTGTTTGCTCATATTTACCTCGTAAGGGTTATAAAGCATAGAGACACAGAGAACATTTTCTCAGTGTCTCTATTGATTTAGCCATAGACCATTTTGGGGATGAGCCTGGTCTGAGCTACACCTGTTCGAAGCGCTCTACCGGGACCACGAAAAGCGTCGCTCGCTTTTCACCGGAGGGCAGGGGCGTCAATTTTTGACGGATCAAGTCGAGCGCCGACTCCACGCGTTCATCCCGCACACCGAGCAGAAGGGTGACTACACCGCTCCGCAGAAACCCGCCGGTGGAGGCGATGCGTGTGATGCGATATTTTTCGGATGTGAGAGCCTGAGTGATTTCGTCCGAGTCGCTGTCTTTGACGATGAGAATGATCATTTTCATAATTCCGCTCCTGGCGATCAGATTTCTTCGAAATGTTCAACGGGTAACGCAAAAACGGTCGCGCCGCCTACGGTCACGGGAACCGGTGTCGGCATGGGAAGAGGCGAACCTTCCAATGGCAGCGTGAGATATTCAATGCGCTGCCGGCACGATTCTTCCAGGGCTTGGAGCGCCTGCTCCTCCTGTCCCTGCTGGAGTCCCACAAGCAGCGTCGTATTTCGACGCCCTAAAAATCCGCCGGCGCTTGACAAATGCACAACCGGCAGGTGCAGCTGTTCGATCGCGCGTGTGGCGGAGTCTTGATCCTGCTCCTGTACAACCGCGAACAGCAAGAGTTTTACCGGGACACCTTCCATATCAGCCTCCTCGAACGGAGTTTAAAACCATCTATAGAGAATAGTATACAGGATACTGGCAATTGCACAAGTAGCCAGCATGACCGGCAAGCCGCGTTGTATCCAAAGCTTTGACGTGATCGGTGTACGTGTTTTTTCAGAAAGGGTAGCAACAATAATGTTAGCAGTGGAGCCAATGATCGTCCCGTTACCGCCAAAGCCCGCGCCAAAAGCAAGCGCCCACCACAAAGGCGTGATATCCATGCCTGTCTCGCTCAGTCCGCGGATCACGGGGATCAACGCGATCGTGATCGGGACGTTATCCACGACCGCGGAAAGTGCGGCGACGATCCAGATCAGCAGCACGCCAAATAAGACCGGCTGCATGCTCGATGCGCCTCGAAACAAGCCGACAATGGATTCCAGCACCCCGGAGGCTTCGAGCCCTCCGACCATGACGAAGAGCGCAGCAAAAAAAATAAGTACACTCCATTCGATGCGTTTTAGTACTTCATTGATATCGGGCTGTACGACTACAAGTGCAACAGCTGCCGCGCCCAGTGCTACAAACGATGGGGCGATATGCAAGATATGATGAACAAAGAATAAAAGAATGGCACCAATCAACACGATCAATATCTTGCGTGCAGTCTTAGGGTGATTAAGTGTCTCTGCCGGGTTAAGTTTCATCACAGCTTTGACATTGCGCGGACGTTTGGAAAGTTCCTTCTTGAATAAATATCGCAGCAAAAATAACGCGCCAGCCCATGCCACCAGCACGATGGGCAGGGAATAAATAAGAAAATCAGCGAACGATAAGCCTGCCGCGGAACCGATCAGCACATTTGGCGGGTCGCCAACCAGCGTAGCAACGCCGCCTGTATTCGATAACAACGCCTCCGTCACAAGATATGGGATTGGATTCACCCCTAAAATTTCGCTGATCAGGATGGTGACCGGTGCGATCAAAACGACAGTCGTTACATTGTCCAGGAACATGGAAAGGACCGTCGTAATGCTGCCCAGCAGGACGAACAGGCGCACAGGCTTTCCCTTCGAGGCCCGTGCAGCGAGTACCGCAAGATATTCGAAGAAGCCGGTTGGCTCGAGCATGGCGACCAGGATCATCATGCCGAGTAACAACCCCAAAGTGTTGAAGTCAATTGCATCGAGCGCGGCTTCCTCTGAATAAAAGTGCATGATCTTTCCAAGACCCACCATCAGGACGCCACCAGCAATGGCGATGATGGAACGATGCATCTTCTCGGAAAAGATCAACACCAGGGTTCCTAAAAAGATCAGGCTGGATAGAATGGCTGCAATGAGCATGTTTTATTCCACTTTGGCCCAGGCGGAAAGAATGGCAGCTCCAATATCCACGCGTGAGGCCACCCCTACAAGCTCCTCGTCCTTCGAAACGACAGGCATATCATGCAGTTCATGCTGCAGCATCAGAGCGTAGACGCGCAGCAACCCGGTATCTTCATGAACACTAATTGCAGGTTTCATCAATGTTTTGATCGATTTATTGAGGGTCCTGGCAGGCGGACGAGTGGTCTCCACCGCGCCAAAGTCATGGACATAATCCACATCTGCAATGAAGCTGACGAAGTCAGGTAATTCCAAAGCGAGCAGATCCCGCAACCCCACTACGCCAACGAGTTTTTTGTTCTTATCTACGATAGGCAAAAACCCAATGTGGTGTTTGACCAGCACCGCAGCCGCTTCGCGTATGGTGGACGTTTGAGGAATTGAAACCACATTACGCTTCATGTACTTGCTAATTTCCATGCAGCCTCCTTACATTTGTGCACAGGCACCATAAGTTTTTCGTCGGCGTAATTATAGCTGCATGGGTCAAACGGACTCATTGGAAGTTTTCGATGTTCGCCAGCTCAAAATCGAAAAACCTGCGATGCCTGCCAGAAGGGAACTGAGCAGAATGCTGATCTTGGTACTCTGGACGATCTCAGGCTCATTGAAAGCCAGCAGTGTGATAAAGATAGACATGGTGAAGCCAATGCCACCCAGAAAACCTGCTCCGATGATATGTTTCCAGGACACATCACCCGGCAATTGGGAGAAACGTGCTTTCACCGCCAGAAAAGCTGCCAGGAAAATACCCAGAGGCTTGCCAAAGAACAAGCCTGCAAAGACACCCAGGCTATTGGGTGCTGCCAGATCTTCGAACCATCTCCCGCTTAATGATATGCCCGTATTTGCCAGCGCAAAGATCGGCATGATGCCAAACGCGACGGGCTTATGCAGGAAGTGTTGCAGTTTGTACGATGGTGATTTTTCACTGCCATCTCCAAACGGCAGGGCGAATGCCAGCAGAACACCGGCTAACGTCGCATGGACACCCGATTGCAACATGAAGTACCACATCAGAACACCCGGGATAAGATAAAAAGGCAATCCCTGCACACCCAGGCGATTCAAGATCAATAATCCTGCGTAGACCGTTAACGCCAGCATAAGATAGAGAAACGAAAAATCGCCCACATAGAACACGGCAATGATGAGGATCGCGCCCAGATCGTCGATGATGGCCAGTGCAGTCAGGAAAATCTTTAAAGATACCGGGGTTTTCTTACCCAGCAGCGCCAGCACTCCCAACGCAAACGCAATATCGGTGGCCATGGGAATGCCAATCCCGGCCTGAGTTTCGGTTCCTTGATTGAACAGAAAATAAAAAAGAGCCGGCACAGCCATGCCGCCGATGGCGGCGATGATCGGCAGCGAAGCACTCTTTAAATCAGACAATTCCCCAATATAAATTTCGCGTTCGATCTCCAGCCCGATCAGCAGGAAGAAAATTGCCATCAAGCCATCATTCACCCAATGTTCCAGAGTCTGGTTCAGAGCAATAGTCTCTAGCCCCAATTTTATGTGCCAGAAATCGAGATAACTCTTGCCAAACGGGGAGTTGGCAACCACAATGGCAATAATGGTACACAGAATCAAAACAATCCCCGAAGATCGCTCGCTCTCAAAGAATTCAGTAAAGAGCTGCGTCAATTTCCTATTCACCGGTCTGACGATCGGTTTTATTTTTTCCTTCATGGAAAATTCTCCTTGAGAACCCCTTTTATCCCCTCGGAAATCAATATCGACCCGGGATTTTTATACCATGAAAATTCTGTCCAAAGATTAATTCCCCTTCACGAACGCAGTGAAGTTTCAAAGCCGCTCGCAGTATTCAGGGATCTCGATCATGGGGGGACGGTCACGTTCAGCAATCTCTTCGATGTCCAAGCGGAAACTGTCCCGCTCGTAGCGGATCAGCTTCATGGTCCGGTTGACGTTCTCGAGAATGCTCTGTCCATACCGGGATTCCAGCTTGTGCATGACAGCTTGAATAATGGCAAAAGACATCTTACTCAACGCCTCCAGCGGCTGGTTGTGATGGATGCGTTCCTGCAAATCCACCTGGGCGATGGCGTTCAAGCCGAACTTATCCAGCACGTCGATCAACATGCCGATCTCCACGCCGTAGCCCGAGAAGAAGCGAAACTGCTCGAGCGCGGATCGGCGCCCGCCATATTCGCCGGAGAGCGGCTGGATCACACCGGAGAGTTCCGGGTAAAACAGATTGAGGAGCGGGCGCGCCGTCAATTCGGTGACCCGGCCTCCCCCGCCCGCCTGGATCTTGTCGCCCACTCGCAGCGGGCGCCGGTAAAAGCCTTTGACGAACTGGACATCCGGCCGGAGGAGCAAGGGACCGATCAAACCGTAGGCGAAGCGCGGATGGATGTTGACAATATCGGTATCCAGCCAGATCACAATATCGCCTTTCGTGCAATACAGGCTTTTCCAAAGCGCTTCCCCTTTGCCGGGGCGCGCTCCATACTCCGGCAGGACTGCCTGATGAATGTAGACAGGCACATCCAGCTCGCGCGCAATTTCCCGCGTGTGATCTTCCGAATTGGAATCGATCAGAACGATTTCATCCAGCAAAGGCGCGTCCAGGACCAGGGATTGTTTGATGGTTTGGATCACATTGCCCACTGTCTCTGCCTCGTTAAGTGCAGGAAGCGCCAGGCTGATGGAAACGCCGCGCTCGCGTTTGAGGCTCAACAGATAATTGGGATCCTGAAATTCATCTGCATGGAACGTATTTTCTGCGAACCACTTGTCCACCAGCACAGAGATGGCTGTCTGACCTGCTTCTTCGCTCTCGAGGCTGAAGCGCGGCGGCTGTTTGGTTTTCACTACGATCAAGCCATGCTGGCTTTCCCTCATCATCTGCTCCGCCACCGGACCAATGGAAGCGACCTCGTCCGCCGAACGTGCGCTGGCGCCCATCACCGTCAGGTCGAATTGACGCGAGGTCTCGAACAGGGCCACGGCCGAGTTGTCTGTGGTGACATTATGTTCCTTTACCTCGGGCAGGTTTTTTAAGACACGCTCGATCCCACGAAAGGCTGCATCCTGTTTACGGTCCGGATCCGTGGGAACCATGTGCAAAGAAGTGATGTTGATCTGGCGAAACCGCCTCATGGCTAATGCGATGCGCAGCGCCAGTTCCGCATAGGGACCGCCGCGGATCGGGATCAAAACACTATCCAGACTGTCAGAGATGTGGGAATTGACAATTGCGATATCGCAGGGTGGATGTGTCAATACTTCCACCAGGGTGATATTGAGGGCTTCGAATTGACATGGATATTCCAGGATCAGAAGATCGGGTTTTTCTTTTTGCGTGGCTCTGGTGATCTCATCCCACGGCCGATGAGTAGCATGCACTTCGACCCTGCTTCTAACACTGGAAAGCTCCCGTAACCTCTGACGGACTTCCTGGACGTGCACGGCAGCACTGCTGAGCGATTCCTCCTCCGGGATATAAACGAGACCAACAGGCGAAACATTGCCATCTCCGCCGATCGCCCGCGCGGCGTTGATGGCAGAGGTCTGTTCGCAACCATGCACAACGGGTATAAGAACTTTTTTGAAAAGTTTGTTTTTAGATGGAATCTTCATAAACAGCCTCACTCACTCCCAAGGAGTGGCGCAATATACTGCGCGTAAACGCGCTCCCAGGTATAGCCTCTGCGCACATCCACGCGCATTCGAAACACAGCACTGGAGGAAAGACAGTCCGCAATTGTGTCTGCAAGCTCAGCGGGATCAGCATCCGGGGAAAAATAAGTCACGTTCGCGCCGCCCAGGCTCTGCAGCGGAGGGATATCCGAACAGAAGATCGGCAGGCCTGCAAACCCTGCTTCCAAAATAGGGATACCAAATCCCTCTTCACGCGAAGGCATGAACAGGGCATCGGCAAGATGATAGAAATCCGAGATCACGTCGTCGGGAATGTATTCCGTGGTTAACTCAGCGAGAAAACAGACGGTGTTATCCAGCCTCAATTCTTTGCGTAGTGCGGTCAGCCTCTCGAAGTATTTTGCGTTGGCAGGGTTGTGAGGTCCCAGCGGACCGGTGACGATCAGTTTTGTCTTCGGGAAGTGCCGCCTCAGGCTTGCACAGACGCGCAATGCCAGTTCGATATTTTTCCTGGGCGTAATACGCACAGGCAGCAGCAGCAACGGAGAGGCGCTGAGCAGGTCCAGTTGCTTTACATACTCACTGGTTTGCTTTTCGAGTTTATGAAATCGCGTAGTATCCACACCGTTGGGGATCACTGTAATCTCATCCTTGCTGATCTGCAACAACTCCGCAAGCTCACTCCGGCGCATTTCCGAGACCGTAACCTGCTTCACGCCGGGCCAGGCCTGCCTGAGCAGGTCCCAGGGATAGCCAGCATGGAGCTCCGCGCGATAGCGGGGTGTGGTCCACGCCAGATCGTGGTGCCACAAGATGATGTGAGGATGATTGTTGTCTGCAAGATTCCGGATGGCAGCGGTCAGCGCCAGGTTCTTGTTCAACGAACAAACATTGTGGGCAATCAGAACATCAACACCATCCAAGGCTTCATTCAGATTTGCAGAGAGAGAGCTGACCAATTCATGAAATGTGGAGGGAACGTGTCCCGCGTCCAGTTCGGCTTTGATCGCGAGAACCTCCGGGTGGCGCGAATCGGCTAATGGGACGTGAATAAACGGGATGCGAGGGTCGGTCTGCTCGCCGCGCCCTGCCGCGATCTGCACCCGATGACCGGCATCCGCCATCAGCCGCGCCTGAACCCCCAAAACGCTTTCGACTCCGCCAACGACCGGGGGCACGGAGTAATGCAGAAGAGCGATCCTCGTCACTGTGATCTTTCCCGGGCAGCCTGGATCGCCAGGTCAATGAACACCGCCGAGGACCAGCCAAACATGGATGCAGCTTTGGGGGGATTCTCACCGGTCACAGGGTGATAGTATTCATAAATATCATCGCGGCAGCAGATCAAATCCAGTGTCCGCCGGCGCAGCTCACGCGCCAGATCCAGATAGCTCGAGCGCCGCAAGCCTTCGATCAAAAGATAATTCACATTCACCCAGGTCGGACCGCGCCACATGTCGAGAGGGTCATACTTGGGATCGTCCATCGCAACGGTGGGAACTGGATAACGCGACCAGAACTGGCGTTCATCGGTGAGATGGGCAACCAGCCGCTCCGCAATCTCCGGCGGCATCTGACCTGTGATCAACGGGAACAGGCTGAAGGGAGTCCGAACGTTCACGCGCGAGCCGTTCCTGCGCGCCCAAAAGAAACCGCTCTCTGCGTCCCAGGCCTGTTCCACCAGCCGACGAGCCATTGCTTCTGCGCGGCCGCGCCATAATGCGACATCCTCCTCCTTGCCGATCACATGGGCAATCTTCGCGAGCGCTTCCTGTTGCAGGTAAAGATAGGTATTCAGGTCCGGCGCCTCAACCGGCATCCCATCATCCCACAACGGGCTGTT
>DASTJG010000451.1:0-21710 GCA_035716785.1 Anaerolineales bacterium | reverse complement strand
GGACGGAGACAAAGGCCGCTTCGTGGAAAATGACATCGACGCCGCGCACCGCCTCCCCCACGCGCGCAGCGTTCCGCACATCCCCTTCGATGATCTCGAGGCGGCTCACACCAAATTGCGCGGTGAACACTTCCAGGTTTTTGCGTTTCCCAGTGCTGAAGTTATCCAGCACGCGAACAGACTCACCCTGCTCAAGCAACGTCTCAACAATATGCGACCCGATGAACCCGGCGCCGCCTGTAACAAGATATTTCATATTATCTCCCTGTCCGCCTGAACACCGTGCCAATGGTTCGTAGAATGATCTGGAAATCCATGGAAAATGTCCGATGCTTGATGTAGTAAAGATCGTACTCAAGTTTGACAGCCGTCTCCGTGACGCTGGCGACATAGCCATAGTTGATCTGTGCCCAACCGCTCAGTCCGGGCTTGACAAGCAGGCGCGCCCGATAAAACGGGATTTGCTTTTGGAATTCTGCCACCAGCTCAGGCCGTTCCGCGCGCGGGCCCACAAGACTCATTTCACCGTGTAGAACATTCCAGAACTGCGGTAGCTCGTCGAGGCGCACCTTGCGCAAAAAGTTGCCCACGCGCGTCACGCGCGGATCGTTCTGCAATGCCAGGCGCGCCTCACCATCTGCTTCGGCGTCCTGCCGCATGGTACGATATTTGTAGATGTTGAAGATCAAGCCGCCGCGCCCCAGGCGAGGCTGTGAATAGAAAATGGGCAGCCCGCTATCCATAAAAACCGCCAGGGCAAGGAACGGATACGTGATCGCAAAGATCAACACACCCACGATCCCACCCAAAACATCAAGCAATCGCTTTGTCAATTCATAAAAACCGCTGACATGCAATCCATCCACGAACGAGCGGATGATCCAATCCGACTCCAAGTGGTGGATAGGCACGCGCCCCGTCATTTCCTCATACAAAATAGGCATGCGCGTGACTTCAATACCATTCTCCTGAGCATCCAGGATGGCCTGAAATGTCGTCCCCTGGATCTCGCCATTGATGGCAATCACGATATCTGAAATATGATAAACGTCGATCAGACTTAACAAATGTTCACTGGAACCCAATACACGCAGGTCGCAAAGTGTTTTTCCCACCTTTTGCTCATCATCGTCAATATAACCGACCAGGTTGAAAGATTGGGCACCGGAGGAATGATAAAGCTCCGCCAGGGCTTGGCCGGCCTTGCCCGCGCCGATCAACAGCACACGCCGCCGTTGACCTGTCGATTTGTAGACGCGGATGAAAAGCATGCGCCACAGCAGAGTCAGGATGGAAGCAAAAAGCAGGAAGGCACCCACACCAATACGTGGAAGGTTGTTGGCTTCCTCCTGAATGATAAAAACAAGAGAATAAGCCACAAGCCCAATAAAAGCTGCAAGAGCGATCCCACGCGTCGTCCTGCGTCCACTGCTTGCGACATGGGGCTCATACAATTCGACAAGCAATAACATCCAGGCAACTGGCAAAAGATAAAACCACAATTGAGGTTCGATATTATTGAACAATTCCGCTTGTATGCGCGCTCTAGGCTCAGGAACATCCCTAGCAAGATACTCCCCCAGACGGACATAGAAATTATATTGTCTCCAGGTGTAGAGCGCCGCGAACACCGAAGCGATAGCCATCATTAGATCACCGGCCCACAGAACGGAACGGTATTCGCTTGGACGCAGGCGCAACGGTGCAGTACGAATGTTATCAGCCATGTTTTTGAAAACTCGCAGTAAGGATACTCCATAACAACCCGCTCCCCCAGGAGATGTGCATGGCAGCGATCGCCAGCGGCAAACCTAGAATCAGATAGGCTTTGCGCTGTTGCAGTGCCACAACAAAACCTGCCAGGATCATTATGGAAAAATAGAAAATAAGTTCGGCGGCCAGCAGGATTCTCGCGAATGGGAGAAAGATCGAAAGAATAGCCAGGCCGATCAGACTCAGTACAAACAACGGAGGCAGAGCCTGCCTCCAGCGCAGCGTGTCTGGATAGCGGCGAAGCATGCGCCACTTCCAGAATCCGTAACGCCAGTACTGGCGTATCAGTTCCAACAAGGTAGAGCGAGCAAAATAAATAGAACGGATTGAGGGATCAAGCCAGATCTTCCCACCCCACTTCCGCACACGAGCGTTGAACTCGTAATCCTCGTTCGTAAGCAGGGATTCATCGAAGAAACCCACTTGTTCGACCAGCATGCGGCGAAACGAACCGAAGGGAACGGTATCCACCTCCGCGGCGTGTTTCGCATGGCGGTATAACGCATCGCCCACCCCGAGTGGATGCGCGGCGGCAACCGCAATGGATTTCGCGATCCACGTCTCTGCTCCCGGGCGGATCTCCCAGACGCCGCCAACGTTGGCGCCGCGACCCTGGTCGTGTGCTGAAACACTATTTTCAACGTATTCGGGATATGGCTTCGAATGCCCGTCGAGGCGGAGAATAATCTCGCCGCGCGCGGCCTCGATGGCGCGGTTCAAAGCCGAGGGGATGGAACGCTTCGCATTTTCCACCACGCGCACACACAGATCAGGAAAATCTTTTTGAAATGCGGTAATCACATCCAACGTTCCATCTGTGGAAAACCCATCGGAAACGATCACTTCCATCTCGGCGCGCGGATACGTTTGCTCTAGCAGAGCCTCCAGCAACAAACGGATGGTGGATTGCTCGTTATAACAGGGGACGATGATGGAAACTCTTGGTGACATGGTACGAATTACTGGCGAAGCACGCCGCGAAGCGACAGTGTGGACGAGTACGAAGTACTCGTGCGGACTACAATGATAATGCCTTATTCGTAATCCGTGAAATCATTTTTGGGCAAGCGGCAGGTGGATCACAAACGTTGTCCCATGCCCCACCTCGCTGCGGACGCTAATTCTACCACCATGCGCCTGGAGGATTTCCTGCACAATGGACAGGCCAAGACCTGCGCCACGCCGCCCGGCAGCAGTATCTCCACCGGCGCGGGACCGGTCAACCTGATAAAAGCGGTCGAAGAGATGTGGCAACGCCTCACCCGGGATGCCTTCGCCGGTATCCGTTATGGAGATTTCCACCTCCGCTCCGGCATTCATCGCCAAAAGCGTGATCTGTCCACCGGCAGGCGTGAATTTCAAGGCATTGTCCACCAAATTCGTAAAGACCTGCGCCAGCCTGTCACCGTCACCGACCAATGTAGGCAAAGGTTCGGGAATATTCAATTGCAGATCCACACCAGCTTTTTGGGTCTGCGGTGTGAACTTTTCAATGACTGTTCGCAGCAGAGCGCCCATATCCACTGAAGACATTTTTATATCCGCTGTGCCCGCTTCCAGTCGCGCCAGATCAAGCAAGTCCAATGCCATGCGGTGCATGCGCCCCGCTTCGCTGTAGATGATCTGTGCAGCCTGCTTGCGTGCTTCGGACGTATCAGCAGTATCGTCCAGGATGGCTTGTGCAAAGCCCTGAATGGATGTAAGTGGCGTCTTCAACTCATGCGAAACATTTGCCACAAAATCGCGCTGGGACTTTTGTATGCGCTGCACGCGACCAACCATCGAATTAAAGGCCTGTGTCAGGGACTGCACTTCATGCGGTCCGCGGCGCGGCGAGACGACGTTCGTCTCTTGCGATGGATACTTGCGCGCGGCCACGATCACCTGCTGTAACGGGTCCGCCACCCAGCGTGAAAGCGCAAACGCCAGGATCAGCGAAAGGAGCAGCGCGACCGCCCCACCTTCCAGCAGAGGCAGCAACAACTCATCCTTGAAGATGTTCAAAACCGGCACGCGTGGACTTGGCGCCGCGACGACCAGGACCCGATCCTTTGAGAGCCGCTTGAACGCGTAGAGCCAGACCGCGCCATTTGCATCCCTGACTCTTTTTAGATCCCGTTCCAGCAAGCTTTGGCGTGGGAAAGGCAACACAGAAGCATCCGGGTTTGTATCGAACACCAGGTTACGGTTGGCATCGAACAGAAGTACACGCACATCATACGTTTGTGCAATTTCTTCAAGCAACTGCCGGTTATTAATAAATTTTCGCGGGGTGGCAGTGACCAGGCTCTTTACGGTGCGCAACCGTCCCTGCACTTCACGGGAGAGAAACGGATTGCGGATCAGAAAGGCCAGCAACACCAGCAGCACGATACCCAATGCAACGGTGATGACCAGAGCATAGCTCAGCCAGAGGCGGGAGCGGAGAGATGTGAACATGATTCCAATTAAGGAGTGTGGCAGCTTGCTGCCACGTTCGCAAGAGCACGCCCACCGGGCAGTCTTGCACTCCACAGCAGATTTACTTCGACTTCCTATAAACACTCAACTCGTGACGCAGTGTGATCAGCAGATCATACAACTCATCGATCTCATCCTGCACCAGCACGGACCAGGGCGTGTAAAAATACTGGTTGGTCAGACGCTCGACCTCTTCGCGCAACTCCCTCCCCTTTTGCGTGAGGCGGAAGGTATTGGGATGCCCTGCCTGTTCCACCCAGCCTATTTCCACAGCTGCCTCGATGGCAATTTCGTAATCCTCAACATCGTAGCCACGGAAGGGCATGGCCTCCGCCATTTGCTCGGCGTTGACCGCACTGCCCTTCCAGAGCGCGCCCAACACGAGCCAGGCGATCCCTGCCTGATTGAAATGCGGACGCGCCGCCGAAAGATGCGAATCATCGCGATAGGCATACAGATCCATCAAACATTCCCGGACTTGCACGATCAATGGGCTGCGTTCATTTGCCACCCGAAAACGTTTGAAGATCGCCCATTGATCGGGCGGCCGACGTGATAATTTGCACTCCGTAATGATTTGCTGTAATAAACCGACCAGGCGTTTCAGGTCATCATGAGGCATTGCATGGAAATCCGCGAGCTGTTTATCCCCCGCCCCAATGATCTGACGAACGCTTTCCCGTGCAGCTTCTGTGACGCGCGAGTCCCCATCCTGCAAAGGTTCGACCCAGCCTTTCATGTTGAGCAGAGCAAACTGCTTTTCGAATAGTTCCGGGTTTGTAAACGGGTCTCGCTTCTGGAAATACTTGATTGAAAAGGTATCCAGTCCCAGTTCACTGTAAAGGTAAAGTTCAATAGGAATATCGTTCCGCTTTGCGGCTTCTTCGATATGTCCTTCGGTGATGCCCCAGAATTCCTGAATAATGGAATACATCAGGGACCAAAACTTGAGTAAGGGTTCAGTGTTCATGTACGACGCCCGAGCAAAGCCTAGGATGGGACTAGAAGCTTATATCCAACACCTGTTACCGTTTCGATTTTAACTGAACTCTCTTCCAATTTCTTTCGCAAATGCGCAACGTGAACATCCACAGTACGCGTCTGGCCGTAGAAGTCGAAGCCCCAGGCCTTTTGCAGGATCTGCTCGCGGCTCAGGACAAGTCCGCGGTGTTCAGCCAGGGTCAGGAGCAGATCGAATTCCTGAGTGCGCAGGCTGAGGGGCCGCGAGGCGAGGCGGACTTCACGCCGGGCAGGGTCCACCGTCAGATCACCGAGATGGATGGGAACGGCGTCATCCACCTTTGCAGAACGCTCGCCGCGTCGCAGGATCGCTTTGACGCGCGCCACCAGCTCACGCGGGTTGAATGGCTTGGTCAGGTAATCATCCGCGCCAAGCTCCAGCCCGAGGATCTTGTCGATGTCCTCATCCCGGGCAGTGAGCATCAGAATGGCAGCGGGATCCTGGGAGGCACGTAAACGGCGGCAAACCTCGAAGCCATCCAGTTTGGGGAGCATTACGTCCAACACAACCAGAGCAGGATGCTCCCGCGCGACCTTTTCCAGCGTGGCTTCTCCATCGTTCGCGGCCGCGGTGCGGAAACCTTCGCGCTCGAGGTACATGCGCGCCAGTTGAATGATGGAGGGCTCGTCGTCGACGAGGAGGATAAGCTCTTGAGGCATGGTTGATTAGTGATCAGCTAAGAGCTATTAGCTAATAGCTCTCAGTCGCCGCGGGTGGGGTTGAGCAAAGCAACACATTCGATCTCCACCAGCGCCCCTTTGGGTAACGCCGCCACCTGGACGGTGCTGCGCGCCGGTGGGTTCTCCGGGAAGAATTCGGCATAGACCGCATTCATTTTGGCAAAATCACCTATATCCTGCAAAAAGACCGTGGTCTTGATCACGAAATTCAGCCCCGAGTCGGCACGTTCCAGCACGTGCTGGAGATTGGTCAGCACCTGGCGGGTCTGCGCCTCGATCCCACCCTCGACAAGTTCCATCGTGGCCGGGTCCAGCCCCAACTGCCCGGAAGTGAACACCAGATCTTCCGCAAGAATGGCTTGCGAATAGGGTCCAATCGCTTTCGGCGCCTTTTCGGTGGAAACGATTTTCTTGCCTTCAGTCGTGTACATTCTGCCCTCACATGTTTTAAGAGATTAACGGTGAGGCGATTGTACTTCTGATTGCAGGATTGGGGGAAGTCTGTATGTTCAAAACCTAACCACTGTCCCCTGAAGGGGATAACCCTGGCACCTGCGGCTTAAGCCGTACCAGGGCAGGTGTAAAGACACGGAGTCACGGAGAATTTTCTTCACTTTGTGTCTCTGTGACTCCGTGGTGAATATTATGAAATTAAGGAGTTGAAGTTGGGTTGGGGCGCGGGTTGGCTTCGCGGAAGGCCTTGATCGCTTCGCGCAATGCCTTGCCTGTCCCGTCCATCGCCTCTTTGATCTCCTGGAACTTCGCGTGCATGGACTTGACCGTCTCCTGCGCCTTGGCGGGATCGGTCACTTTGCCATTGGCGTCGAAGCCCTGGTGCGAGTTGACGATGCCCTTCATACTCTCGTAAACTGGGCGTGCCTTCTGCACGGCAGCTTCAAATGCATCCAGGGCAGCCTGCACAGCGGAGACATCCTTGCCGTTCTCCCTGGCGCGGTCGATCAACTTCTGGGCTCTCGCCATGAACTCATCTTCACGCTCGAGGCGCTGTCCCATGCGCTCGTAGCGCTCGAGCTGACGCGCCCAGACCTGCTCCAGCCGCTCGGTGGAAGGCTGTTTGTCCCCGGGTGTGGGCGGATCATACGCCCCCGCCGCAGAGACGCTGACGAGCGGCAGGCTCGCCAATCCCAGCGCCAGGACAAGCGCGAACAAAATTGTTTTCTTGAATAACAGTTTCATCGTAACCTCCTTTGTAGGTTACGATGATTGTAGATCCCGGGGGTTATGTGGGTATGACGGGGCTGTAAAATCTTTGTAAAAAGGATTTTGAACCGCCAAGGGCGCCAAGATCGCCAAGGGTATTTTTACACTCTCCTCAGCACCAGCATCGTCAGGTCGTCGGCGGGAGGCATATCCTGCACAAAGTTCAGCAGGGATTTTTCCACGGCGTCCAGCAGGTCATCGGCGGTCGAACAGGGAACAGATCGGATCGCTTCCAGGAGGCGTTCTTCGCCATAGAATTCCCCTTCGGTGTTGAACGATTCGGTCAAGCCATCGGTGTAGAGCAGCAGGCTATCACAACTCTCCAATTTTATGGTGCGCTGATCCACGCGTCCGTCTGTCACCACGCCCAGGGCGATCGCCGTGCGCGTCAGCTTTTCGATGCGTCCATCATCCCTCACCCACAACGGCGGATTGTGCCCCGCGTTGACGTAGGTCAGTTCATTGGACTGCATGTCAAGCACGGCATAGACCGCTGTAACGAACATGCCCTGTTTCGTATCAGGGATCAGGAGATCGTTGACGCGCCGCATCGCCTCGGCGGGAGAGGTGTCCTCGATGACGGCGGCCCGGACTAGGGTCCGCGTGAGCGCCATGAAGAGCGCCGCCGGGACGCCCTTGTCCGCGACATCCGCGATGAAGAGTCCGAGGCGTCCATCTGGCAGGTCGAAAACATCGTAGAAATCACCGCCCACCTGGCGGGCGGTCTTCCAGCGCGCCGCAAGTTCCCAATTTTCAAATCGCGGCAGAGATTCGGGGATGAACGTCTGCTGGATCTGGCGGGCCAGCTGCACTTCTGTTTCGAGGCGTTCGCGCACGACCATCTCTTTTTGCAGGCGGTCATTCTGAATGGCGAGCGCGGCCTGCTGCGCAATGCCGGTAATGATCTCGAGCCTGCGCGCCCGGAAGCGCAGACCCCCTGGCGCTTCCTCGACAAGCATCACGCCGTAGAGATCATCCTTCACTGAAATTGGGACCGCGAACAGGAAGGTGCTGGAATTGCCAAGATTGACATCATGATCCGGTTCCAACGAAATCCAGGCGTGCAAGCCTTTTTGTTCCTCAAGCTGGCAGGCGCACAATCCCATCTCATTGCTACAGGAATCCAGAAAGGCAAATTCGCCGGGGGCAAAGGAACGGCTCCAGAAGAATTTCTCCTCTTCCTCTAAGCCATATTGTTGTGAAGGATTAAAGAGATTTTTCTCGGCATCCCACTGGTACAACGCGGCACGCTCCACGCCGACGAGGATGGGCATGATGCGGATGATCGTTCCCAGAATTTCATCGAGATCATTCAGGCTCACCACCGCCTGTGCCACCTGTAATAACGCAGCCGAGGCATACGCCTGTTCCTGGGCGGAATCGTACAGGCGCGCATTCTCGATCGCGACGGCAGCATAGCTCGCGAATGTGGTGACCATTGCCTGCGCCTCATGGCCATAGCGACCGGGCGTACTGTGAGCCAGCGTGATCACGCCGTAGGGCTGGTCACCGACTCGCAAGGGCACCGCCACGCCTGAATACTCCGGTTCATAACCGGCCACCAGGCCAGTGATCCAAATGGGATCAGACGGCTTGCGGAGGACAGGCTGATCGGAGTACAGAACGTTCATCAACCTTTCATAGGCTTCCGGTGAAGCATAAAGAGCCTGCTCGAGCACATCCTCATCGCAGTTATGGCAGGCGGCCAGATATAACTCATCATCTTCCAGCAGCCAGATGGCCGAAATATCCACGGGAAGATTGCGATCCAATTCCAGGAGGATGGCTTCGAGCACATCGTCCACACTGGCATCTGCCGAGACCAGACCCGCCACTTCACGGAGGCCATCGGCTGTCTGCCGCCGCCACTGCTCGGTGCGGTACAGGTCCGCGTTGTGGATGGCGGTGGCGATATTATCGGCAACCGCTTCGAAGATCAGGCGGTCGTCTTCCGTGAACGCGTTGGGTTTTTCGGACTGAATATCGAGCACACCAACCACTTTATCGCTATACAGGAGTGGAATGTCAAGCTCTGAACGGGTATTCTCCGGTGGGAACGGCGAGGGACGATACCGGTCATCCTGCGTGACATCATTGGCAAGGACAGTCTGTCCGGTACGCGCCACCCAGGGGATCATTCCTTCAGGATTATCGAGCGACAACGTGTATCCCACCAGGTCCCGGCTGTGAGCACCGCTCCCCGCTTCGTACTGGATCAACCGTCGATTCACGTGCACGCTGAACAGGTGCACGTACTGGTAGCCAAGCCGTTCATGGATCAACCTGGCCACATTGTTCATCAACGTCTTCAGTTCCAGGGAAGAACTGACGCTCTTGCTCACTTCCGCGACCAGCGCCAGCTGGTCGGCGCGGCGGCGCAGGTTACTGTACAGGCGCGCCGCTTCGACTGCGCGGGCAATCGTATCTGCCAGGGAGCCGAGGATCAGCAGGTCGTTGGGATGGAAGGCATGCGGCTGGTCACTTTGGACATCCAGCACACCCAGCACACGGTTTTCAATTTTGAGCGGGAGGACCACCTCAGAGCAGGTCTCTGGCAGGCTGTCAATGAAACGAAAGCGCGGATCATCTTTGACATCGTCCACGATGATCCGTTCCCCCTCCGCCGCAGCCTGTCCGATCAACCCCTGACCGATCTCCACGTGCAGGGCAATGGTCCCACTGGAGGCAGGATCTTTGTCTGTCTTGCGTTTGCCCTTGCGCGGAGCAGAAGCGCTGGAACGGAACCGCAGAGCACTGGAACCGTCCTGAAGTGTGAACAGGGCGACATAATAAAAGTGAAACGTTTGCTGGATCAGCTCGGTGACGCGCCTGGCAAGTTCATCCACGTTCAGGACGTTGGCGATCTGCGCGCTGACCTCACGCACCAGATTCAATTGATTGAGCCGGAAGCGCTCTACGGCGACACGATGGGAGGCGGTCAAACTGACTGCCACCGCGCCGGCGAGTTCTTCGAGCGAATCCAGTTCACGCTGCTTAAATTCGGGGCCATCCTTGCGGGTGACCTGAATCGCTCCCAGCGGCAGTCCCTGTTCGATCAACGGGACCGCAGCCCAGGCCGAGCGCTGCGAGTGGCGACGCGCGGAGCGGGAGTTGCTGCCGGGGGCGTCCTTGGCGCGCTGCTGTTTTGTACATATCTCTCCCAACCTCAGGGCGCGCTGCATCCCGGGCAGTTCCGGCTCGTCCGGGAAGATCTTCTTCTCCTCCATATTCGGCAGGCGAAAGGCCTTTTCGTCGAGCCAGACATCCACATCTCCGCTGACCAGGCGCGAGGTCATGGCAACGATGTAGTCGCGTTGCGCAGCAAGAGAGGTGGCATTGACAATCTGTTCCCCCAGGCTGGCAATGTCACGCCAATCTGACGAAAGCGGAGAACGTGGAACGGCTGGCACGCCGATTACCTCTTACGTTTGGTCATCGTCAGTACGTTACTCTTATTGGGTCCTGGCCTGTAATCAACATGATCCATTAATTTGCGCATGAGGAAAAGTCCCAGTCCGCCGATCTTGCGGTCAGACAGGTCAGCCTTTAGATCGGGCACAGGAACTTCAGACGGATCGAATGAGTCGCCATAATCAGTCAATGTAACGGTAATCACATCACCCTTCATACCGCAGGATAATTCCAAAACGTTACCTGGCATGTTTTGATAGGCATGCTCTATGATATTCGACGCAGCTTCATCGGTAGCAAGTTGGATGTTATACACATCCTTCTCGCTAAAGCCGCCTTTCCGAGCGATCCCCCCTACAAATTCCCGCATCGCATCGAGGTATTCGAACCTGGCGGCAAATTGGACAGTCTTCATACGACAAAATTAAAAGCCACCTCCGCGCGTGATTACTGGAGGCAGCTCCCTTCCATAATAAGATTTAACAACTCCAGCCGGACCGAGGAAAACCTAGAAATGTCCCACTGCCTGGAGAGGATCATCAAAGGTCTTGAAAAGTTCTGTAAAACCAGCCAATTCCAATGCTTCACGAATGCGCACAGGCACAGAGGCCAATACCACTTCTCCGCGATTGTAGCGTTTGCAATTGCGTTGTGCAGCCAGAAGGGCGCGAAAACCCGCGCTGGACATATATTCCAATTCGCTCATATTGATCACGATTTTGTACTTGCCGCCATCGTTGGCAGCCTCCAGGGCCTGCGCCAACTGCGGAGCCGTTGCACTATCGATACGTCCTTTGACCGCGATCATGTCACAATGCTTAAACTCTTGAACTGTGATGTTCATAGAACTCCTTTTTCAGGTTGAAAGTACTGTGCTGACTGAGGAAAATTATATCATGAGAAAGGAATCGACTAATGCAGTGAGCGGCAGGACATACCTATTTTCAAGCTTGTAATTTAGTGTCAAATCACGCCAAAGTTAAAAATGCGGTTAAAATCAAAATATACCGGGCCTTTCAAGGAGACAACATGATTGGCGAACCCATCCTCGTCATGCTGATTGAAGATAACATAGACCATGCAGAACTCGTCATACGCACCCTGGAAGAACATCGCATCACCAATACAGTGCATCATTTCCTGGATGGACAATCTGCGCTGGACTATCTTTTTCACCAGGGAGAATTTGCAGAGGCGAAGGAAACTCCACTTCCACACGTCATTTTGCTGGACCTACGCCTGCCCCGTGTCGATGGCATCGACGTCCTCAAAGCCATCAAGGAAGACCCTCATTTGAAAAGCATCCCGGTTGTCGTGCTGACCACCTCAGAGGCAGAGAAGGATGTCGCCAAAGCCTACTATAACCACGCCAACAGCTACCTGGTGAAACCGGTGGGATTCGAGGATTTCAAGAAGCTCATGGATGACCTTGGCTTTTACTGGTTGGGATGGAATGTCAATCCGCGCCCTCGGGAGTAACAAAAGTTCAATACGCGAGCCTGCGCAAACTCTACGCGATGGCTAACGCCTCAAGTTCTGAACAAAAAAGACTAAATCCTTGCCAAAACATTATCCTTCCTATCTCATCTTTCCTCGCGCTCCATCCCCTAATTTGACATCCCCTCCCAGTTCGAGTATCCTTGCGTGCGTCCGGGCAGGCCCGGCGCGGCAGAGCCTTTCAAACCCCGCCAGGGTCGAGAGACAGCAACGGTACGGAAGTGTCTCTGGGTGCCGCCGGTCACCTGCTCGGGCATTTTTTCTATGACATCGAACCGCTCCCGTTGGGTCTTCATCGTTCTTGCACTGATTGCAGGCATTGCCATCGGCCTGGCATATGGCTGGGTCATCGATCCCGTTGATTTCTTCAACCTCACTCCGGACACACTCCGGGCAGATTACAAAGCCGATTACGTCCTGATGACGGCGGAGGCTTACCGCGTCGAACAAGACCCGGGGCTGGCTGCCCGCCGATTGGCCATCTTCGGCACCCAGTCCCCTTCTGCCATCGCGGCAGAGGGACTCGACCACGCCCGCGCAAACGGATTCTCCGACTCTGATGTTGCCCTGATACAGGAACTCGTGACGGCGCTGCAGGCCTGGAGTGGGATCGAATGAGACGCATTCCCTGGGACATCCTGCTTGCGCTGCTCGCGGGACTGGGACTGGGTCTCGTTTACTCCTGGATCCTCTCCCCCGCGCAGATTGTCAATGCGGAACCGGCTGCACTGCGCGCCGACTTCAAGGATCAGTACCGATCTGTCATCGCCGCGGCCTATCACGCGACCGGCAACCTGCCGCGCGCCCAGGCACGTCTTGCACTGTTGGGCGACCCGAATCTGGTCGAAGCACTAAACGCCCAGGCACAACGCATGCTGGCTGGCGGAGTGAGCGGAGATCAATTCGAGCAACCCGATCAGGTCGCGGCACTTGCCCTCGCATTGGGCGGTGACGAGCCTGCCAATGCCCCTCTGCCAACATTACCCGTTGAAGTTCCAGATGATGTTGATGCCACCGCGACTGTCACCCTGCCCCCGCCGCCGCCTGATGTCCCATTCCTATTGACCGAAACACCAGAAGTCATCGAAACTCAACCGCCTGTGACGGTGAGCGCTCCCACGCCTCGCCCGACGCGCACGGCGATTCCCACACTCGGCGCGCCGTTTGCACTGACAGGACAGGAAACGATCTGCGACTCTAATCTCCCCGATGGATTGCTGCAAGTGTTGGTCCTGAACTCCAACCGCCGACAGATACCCGGTGTGGAAATTGTCATCACCTGGGATGGAGGCAAGGAACAATTCTTCACGGGGCTCAAGCCTGAGCTGGGCAATGGCTACGCAGATTACATCATGACCCCGGACGTAACCTACGCGATCCAACTGGCGCGCGGCAGCGATGTTGCGCTGGGCATCGTCGCGCCCACCTGCCAGACCTCGAGCGGTGAAGCTTTCTCAGGTAGCGTAAAACTTACCTTCCAGCAGCCATAAAGTCTATACAAATTAGGATTATGTCACCCTGAGCGGAGGACTTCGCACCGGTGCCCCTCCAGGGAATGACATGATCTGTTCGATGTCAGTTACTCTCACCCTCAATCGATTTTGAGAGAGGGACATTCTTACAGTACAATTGCGGTCTTGTCGATTCTTACTTCAAAGGCTTTTCAATGAAGAAGTTTTTAACCTCTCTCTATCCTTTCCTTTTTGCACTTTATCCGATTTTTGAATTGCGAAATCACAACATCACGTATGTGAATTCTTCTGCTCTCGTTCGCCCGGTCCTTTTATCTGTTCTTATGACAGGGCTGGTCTGGATCGTCTTGCGGCTGCTTTTTCGAGACTGGCACAAATCAGGGATGATCACAACCCTGGCTGTAATTGCGTTTTTTACTTATGGACATGTATTTATCCAGGTCGAATCGGCTTTCGGAATAGTAATGCGGCACCGCCATTTGACGCTTATCTATGCTGCCATCTTTTTGGCTTCAACGGTTTTCATCCTTTGGAAAGTCAGGAATCCCGGCACCCTGATCAACTTTCTCACAGTGACCGGAGCGGCCCTGACCGTTTTTTCAGTGATCCGCACTGTGCAATATGACCTTGCTGTTTATCAATCTGCACAGCGTTCGAATAAGGCGCAGAATTCACTCATACAAACTGCCAATGCTGCCAATACAACACAAAAACCTGACATCTATTTGATCGTTTTGGATGCGCACACAAGCATTCGCACCCTGCAGGAGGAATTCAATTACGACGCCTCGGGGTTCCAGAAAAAGCTGGAAGACCTGGGATTTTACGTGGCAGAATGCGCGCAGAGCAATTATCCGATCACCAAGCTGTCGGTCACATCCACCTTTTATGCAAACTATCATCAGGAGCCTACCCTCTATCCTGTCTTCTCCAGCCTTGTGATAAAAACCCTTCGTTCCGAAGGGTACCAGGTCATCACGTTCGAGAACAGGTCGAGTGGTCATTTTTCCATCCAGGAGGATGTACGCCTCGACCGCAATCAAATGCTGTTCAGCGGTGTGAACCTGACTGGAGGGTTGAGCGAATTCGAGGTCATGCTCTGGCAAACAACCTTTGCAAGGATCGCTTATGACATGCCTCAACTGATCCCCATCTTCAATTTGGAAAGTCTTCACGAATGGGAGTACTACGAGCACTATCAACAAACCTATTTTATGCTGGATGAACTGAAACGCCTGCCGGAAGCAGCGGGACCAAAATTTGTGTTTGCCCACATCTTAGTCCCGCATCCACCGTTTATCTTCGCGCCGAACGGTGAATTTGCCTGGGCAGAGGGCAAAGCCAAGGGATATGTCTCGAATGTACAGTTCATTGACTCCCAAATTGCACAAGTCGTTGAAGAAATCATTAAGAAATCCCAGGTCCCGCCGGTGATCATCATCATGGGTGACCATGGAGCAACCGGCATACCGGAGATAGAAACACCGCAGTGGCGAATGTCCATTTTGAACGCCTACTATGTCAACGACCAGGCAAAGCAGGACTTATATCCCACGATCACCCCTGTCAACTCATTTCGAGTTGTATTCAACAATTATTTTGGAACGACCTATCCCCTGCTGGAGGATAAGAGTTATCACACTTCCGATATGAATAATTTTGTGCCTGAGACGATTATTGCGAACACATGCCAGGCGTCCCCATGATGAATGTCGCGAACTTTTGCCGCGAATTATCTAAAGTTCGTGCAAATTCGCGTGATGCGCGGCTGTGATCGTGTGGCTTTATCAGCAACGACCCTTTTATACTTAAAAAGAAACTCACCCACGAAGGGTTGATTTCGGGGTGAGTCATGTTTCCATCCTTCAGCTGAACATCCAAAATTATTGGATTGGACCGCTGTAATCCGTTCCCAGTCTGATCTCCACATCCACTGTGGACGCGGGATTCGGCTGGATCGAGATGCGCGCATTGTCAACAATCCCAAACACCAGCTGCAAATATTTCATCGTATAGAGCTTGGGCGAATACAGGATGATCTCCGTTCCATTTGGGGCCTGCCCGGGTCCCGCTTCCGTCACCTGGAAACCCAGCGTCTGAAGGTATTGGCCGGTTGTGGTCTCCAACCCGGCCGTAAAGGAACCGTTCACCACACGCACCCGCGCGCCATCGGCCTGCATCAAAGGACTTAATTGCTCCGGGGTCAACTGGCCTTGTCCAGCCAGCGGACTTACGGCTCCGCCGGACGTAAAGACCTGATCGCGCAGTTCGCGGATCTTATCCGGCATCGGCTTCATGATGCTGGCAGGCTGTCCGCCTAGCGTTATATCATGCAGTGTCACCATGCTGTAATCGATCACGCCATGACGGATACTTTCCACAGGAATGTCCTTTGCCAGCACACCCAGTTGAATGGCAGTATCGAACGGCATGTTGGTCCGGATACCCGCCGAGAACTCATTATAGAACTGCTGGGCTTTTCCGATCAGGACCGGGAAGTTCTCCGGGCTTAGCACTTTATCGCGAATTGCCAGGATCAATCTTTGCTGGCGTTCTGCACGCGCAATATCACCTTCCTTGTCCTTGCGGTAACGTGCATATGCCAGCGCCTTGACACCATTGAAGTGACGCATGCCGCAGCAAGTGATAATGATCTTGTCCTTCCCACCACCCACCGGGTCCACTCTCATGGCTTCGCTCACGCGGATATCGACCCCGCCGATCAGATCGATGAACGAGACGAACGTGCCAAAATCGACCTGGGCATAATATTGAATGGGCACGCCCAGTACCTGCTCAACCGTCTTTCGGGCGAGTTCCGGGCCGCCTCCCGGCAATTGGCTGCCTTCCCCATTGGAATAAGCCGTATTGATGCGGCTATATCCAAAGCCGGGAATATTGACCCACAAGTCGCGCGGGACAGACATCATGCCAGCTGTTTTAGTCAGTGGATCGATCGTCAGCACGATCATGGTATCAGAACGCGGCGCGCCCTCTCCAGCCGACCAATCGCGATAATCAAGACCAATGATCAAAACACTGATGCGGCTCGCACCATCCCAGGCGGGAGGCAGATTGCTGTCGGGAACCGTGACGGGCGGAGGCAATTCCTGCGAGGTGTTCGCAACAGGCGTGCCTTCTTCATTTAGCGTGAATTCAGACCCACTTGAGACCGTCCCACAATTCGATGGCGGACTGCCAGGCAAGGGCGTGATCGTCCAGCAGGTAATGAAGCTACGCACAAGAAAAAAGCCGGCTATCGCCAAAACAAGCCCAACCACGATGAGAATAATCTGCATCACCGAGGGGCGTCCCCACTTAATGTTTTTAAGAAAATTCATTTTGTTCATACGGGTTTAATATATACCATATCCAGTCCGAGGCGTTCCAGCCCTTCTTTTGCCCAGTGCTGCAGTAGGACCGAATCCTCTTCCATCACTTTCATCATGATCGGGATAGCACGGTGATCACGCAATTCTGCCAGAGCGCGTAAAGCATGGATACGCGCCGACTGAGAGGCACTCCCTTCAGCCACAGGATGGCGTTTCACCACTTCGACGAGGGCCGGGACCGCCAGGCTTCCGATCTTGACCAGAGCATTGACCGCCAGACTGCCGACCATGCCATCTTCATCGCTCAAGGCCTGGACCAGAGGCTGGATCGCGCTTTCATCTGGTTTGAGTGCCAGCCCAAGCGCCGCGCACTGACGCACTTCCCGGGCGGGATCGTTCAGAAACGGGGCCAGCCATCCGGCCTGGGAATGAGGCGACTGGGCCAGAACACGCAGTCCCCACCAACGATGATCCACATCCGGCGAACGGGTCAAATCCAACAGCGCGGGAATCGCTTCCTCGCCCAGATCGATCAATGGCGAGACAGCCGCTTCCGCGCGGGTTTCATTTCCGCCGGTCAGGTCGTTCAGTAAATCTGATAACAAGGCCGCTCTATTTCGCAGGAGGAGGAACCGGCAACTCGCCTTCCGCCATGTTGACCCACTTGTCACCCTCGTCGATCAACATCACCGGGATATCATCAACAACAGGATACTTGCGTCCGCAGCTTTTGCAAATGAACCATGTATCCTTGTAGAATGTCAGTTCACCACCTGTGGTGCGCACACAATTTGGACAGCGCAGGATTTCAATGAGTGTCTCACTAATCATGGATTCTCCATTTTATAACAGCAGAAGATTTTATCACGCTTAGGTTTGTTCAGCACCATTTGCCAAGCAAATCGAACTGTTGAACAAATATCCTAAGACGAGGGGCGATAGCATAAACTCTTTTCCTTCGCCAGTTTTTCAGGATTCTTCGAACCCGGCCCATACTCGCAGATCGCCTGCCAGGGCTCATAATGAGTTTGAACGGAGTCCTGGAAGTAAACGGCGCCATTCCGCCAGACGGTGCGCGTGACCGTGATATCTGCACCGTTGGCCGCCCAATCCACCTGCTTCATCTCATTCTTTCCCAGCTCGGGGTTTTCCTCGAACGATGGCTCAGGGGCCGAAACCACGCTGGTGGGGCCCGTCGTTTTCCAATCAACCGTGCGCCCATCCGAGGTGGAATAGAACTTCCAGGTAAGCGTACGCGCACTGATATTGATGTAGGTCTCCATCAAAATCCAGTACTGTGTGTCATTGGTGAATTTGAAATCAACCAGCGGGAAGTAAACGGTTGCATCCAGTCCCGCCAGGCTGGGATCCACCGATCCGCTGGCAGTCTGTTCATAATATGAGACACGATACGCATGCGGAGTCCTTTCGGCAATTGGATAACCGCCGAAGAACGCAGTACGGAAGAGCGTTGTGCTCACCTGGCACACCCCGCCGCCAACGCCCTTGATCGTCTTGCCACCGTAAATAATGAGCGCTTCTGCATATCCATTATCAAGGCTGACATCTCCTAAATGCTGCCCCATGGAGAAGGTCTCACCGGGCGCCACCAGAAGGCCATGGAAGCGCGCTGAGGCCGCCTGAATATTCTGGATACGTTCCTCACTGGAACCATAAAAGTAAGAGGTATACGAACTGACCAGTTGAGTAATGCCAAGTTCCTGTCCGGTGGCCGCTCCGGAGATCTTTGGCTGTGCCTCATTGATCACCAGGGAAACCGTATGCTCACCGCGCCCAATTGCTTCATTGACGGCCTTGATACTGGCATCCACATCCAATGCACGACCCACCTTCGACTCCTCCATCACATCCAGTTGGCGTGTCTCATCATTGAAAATAAATTTTGCATCCGAGGGTAAACGGTCCACCTGATTCTTGACCGGTACAAGCAGGTCACGCAACGCCGTCGGGCCAAGCCCCACCTGGACTCCACTCTGGACACGCTGTACAGCCAGCAAATTTGCAACCACTTCGGGAGTGTAAATATAGGGACCCGGGTCATTCGAGGTTGCGTTCGGAATTGTCAGAGTAAGCGGCTGGCTGAGGATTTGCCGGGCGGCATCTGCCTGAGCGCTCACATCCAAAATCTCCGGCTGGATCTCCTGCACAACCAGCTGCACTTCACCGTCACTAAAGGTCTGTAACTGGGCCGCAAGATAGACCAATGTAGCATCTATTTTCAGTTCGCGACCTACCTGTCCCGGCTGCGCAACGACATTGGTTCCCTGTAAACTGAGGCTGGCCTCCACAACTGGCTGGTTAATCTGCGACGAGATCTGGCTTAAATACTGGTACGCGACGCGTTGATCAAAGATCACTGCCGGCGGAATGCTGACCCCTCCACCCGCCGCGCGCACCTGGCCGGATAACGCGCCGAAAAGGCCGCCCCTTCTTCCCAATTCATAGGCCGCTACCGCGCTGGAGGAAGGATCGAAGACCATCCCCAATTGCGCGGGGCTTGCCATCCAGGCTTGTTCCCCCGCCCGAAACAGGATCTTCCCCGTGATTGGATAGGATAGGGTCTGACTCAGCTTGACAGCCGCCTCCTCCCTGGAAAGACCGGAAAGGTCCACGCCTGCAACAGAGACACCGGGAAAAATACGCCCGGCATACAGGAGTTGATAACCTAAAGTCCATATGATAAGGAGTACGAAGAACAGGGCACTCCCACTGACCAGGGCGGTAACAATTTGAGGAAGGACAGGAGCTCGTTTGTATGGATAAGAAATGGTAGCCATGATCGAAAATTATACCTTGTCACAGAGTGCCAGTTATAAGGTTAAAATTTTCTTAGGAAACAATTCGAACATTTTCTGACTTGTGAGACGAACAGTGGAAATCACAAACGCGAACACAGACAGATATTGGATGAAGAGAGTGTTTCTTAATTCACCACAACACTGCACCGGCGCCAGTGCGGTGAGGACACTAAGGAACCCAAAGGGTTGAGGAAAGAAGGCAAAATTCGTGTAAATCCGTGAAATTCGTGGCTCAAATTTGTCCGAAAGGGAATCCCGCATCGTCTGAGCGGAATTTCAAAACACTTTCTAAGACGAGCCGAAGAAATTATTTGTTCCCACCCCACCTTAGACCGGGAATCAGCATGGGCGTCACAGCTTTGTAAGTTGCATATTTCTGCCCAAACTCGCGCATGAGTTTGCGTTCCTCGAAAACCGCCCCTACAAGGATATAAATCGTAAAAGCAATATACACGACAAACGTGTTGACAGTCATGGACGGCGAAAGCCAAAGGATCAACAAGCCAAAGGTATAAAGCGGGTGCCGGACAAACCGATACAAACCACTTATGACCAGATCGCTTTTTTCCTCGCCTTCGACCAACTGACGCAAGCCGACGAAGGCGAACACATCCGTTTGCAAAACGGCGAGGAGCAAAAGGAGAGCAGAAACCGCCTGTCCCGCCCACATGAGGTAACTCCAGGGGGAGGGGACCCGATAGAAGTTTTTATCTGGCAATGAGATCATAAGATAAAGGACAGGCGCGAGGCTGATCACAGCAAAGATGTTATAAAGCAAACGATAGAATTTCATGAACCCACTCCCCAGGCTGCGGCGGAGAAAATCCTTGAAACCGATGGAAGCCAGGATGGAATGGACAATTCCCCACAGGACGATAAAGAAGATCAGCCCAAACATGTTGCTCCTTGAAATTCATCGCGCTGAGCGGAGGGTCGAGACGGGAAACGTCGAGAGCCGCAGACGAAGCGCGAGAGTCTTACTCTTCCCCAAACGCGGGCAGTTCGAAGGTATCCGTATCCGATTTGATGACGTAATGCGGCATCCAGGCCACGCCGAACAACTTGACAAAGACGTCCGTTTTCTTTGGAGCAATGGTCACCTCGGTGATTTCATTGACCAATCTACCCCAGCGGTCGTTGATCTCAGCGATAACCTCAGCACGGCGTTTTTCCAATTCCTTGATCTGTGCCTTGAACTGATCGATTGCATCCAGCGACTCTTCCACTTCCGCTTTTGCCTGCTCGGTCATGCGGCGCTTGGTGAGCGAGGAGGACAAGCGTGAAGATTTTCGCCTGCCGCCAAAGAGACCGGTCAGGTTTTCGAGATGAGTGCCGGCTTCCTCCACTTTGCGGTTCGAAAGTTCAGCCTCATCCTCACGGAGTTCGCGTTCCTCGCGGGCAAGTTTATCTTCCAGGGTCTTGAGCTGGCGATCCAGGGTGACGGATTTTTTGGCGATCTCGGCATCACGAGCGTCGCGGGCGGCGTCGGCGCAGGCCTTCATGAATTCCGCCTGGCTGATATCGGGACCTGCAAATACTTTCAGCGCCTGATTTGCGCGCGCTCTGACCGATGAATTGCGGAAGACCCAGTCGCTGAAATCCTTTTGCAAAGCGGTCATCAACTTGACATCGTTCAAGGGGGCATCGATCGAGCTGAAGCGCGTCGAGGGCGCCGGCGAGGTGTCGACGCCATCCAGACTTGCAGTGAGCGGATGCTCCTCCCAGCGGACGGAACCGCGCTTCTCCGGCGATTTCACCAGTACCGTGCGCGTGATCTCGCTGTCCACGCCGTGCTTGCGATCCAGGATGCGTACTTCGGCGGAGGCCAGCAGCGTGGGACGATAAATCACGCCATCGATCATGACTTCGGCAGGCATATGACGCCCAGCAGCGGAGAATGCCTCGGGCAGGCTGTAATTCTGCGGCAGGAAATATTCGCGGATCCAGGCCGGGATGGGAGGCTTGGTGCTTGAAGATTGAATGCTGGCAGTCGGCGGCTGCGATTGCCCGGAGGGTGCGGACGG
>DASTJG010000450.1:0-9879 GCA_035716785.1 Anaerolineales bacterium | reverse complement strand
ATTGCAGGCATAATCATTAGGAGAAAAATGGAATCCAAGCTATATGTCGGAAATTTGTCGTACTCGACAACGGAGGATGATCTTCGGACCTTGTTCGTTCAGGCGGGTACTGTAACTTCGGTAGCATTAATCAAGGACCGCGATAGCGGTCAATCCAAAGGCTTCGCTTTTGTGGAAATGAGCAATCAGGTTGAAGCTCAGAAAGCGATCAGCATGTTCAACGGATTCAACATGGGTGACCGTGAGCTCAAGGTAAGTATGGCTCGTCCGCGCGAAGAACGCGGCGGACCGATGGGTCGCGGCAGCGGGCACTCGCGCCGCCCGCCGCAACGCGGTGGTAATAAACGTTATTAATTTTTACTCTTAAAACAAATTCCTCTCCCGACTGGAGAGGAATTTTTGTTTGATAACACTTTGCGTTACAATTCGCCTATGACAGCAGACTCAGAGAAGGATCTCCAGGCCCTCAAGGCCATTGGTCGTATCTGCGCCGAAACACTGCGCAAGATGATGTCACAGGTCCGCGCGGGAATGACCACGCGCGAACTCGACGAGATCGGGCGTGCATTGCTCGAAGCCGAGGGAGCGCGCTCGGCCCCGCAAATCACATACAATTTCCCAGGGGCAACATGCATCAGCATTTCACCTGTCATTGCACATGGCATTCCCGATGAACATATTTTGCAGGAAGGGGAATTGATCCACATCGACGTCTCGGCAGAGCGCGAGGGTTATTATGCTGATACGGGCGCCTCGCTGGTCGTCTCAAAGCGCGAGCGCAATCTGGAGAAGATGCTCGATGCCACAAAGTCTGTGCTCGCGAAGGCACTCCACGCGGCAAAAGCAGGGAATCCGTTAAACGGGATCGGGCGCACGGTCCAGAACGAGGCGCGCAAACGCGGTTATAACGTCATCTATGATCTGACGGGTCACGGCATCGGTCGCAAATTGCACGAGGAACCCAGAGAGATCCTGAATTATTACAATCCGGCAGACCGCCGCGTTCTCACCGATGGGCTGGTCCTGGCCGTCGAGCCGTTCCTTACCACCGGCGTGGGGCGCGTGATCGAGGAGCGCGATGGCTGGTCGCTGCGCACATCCGATCGTGCGATCGCCGCACAGTTCGAGCATACGATCGTCGTGACAAAGAACGAACCAATTATTCTCACTCTGTAAATGCAGCTTCATCTTTTTTCCAGCCCTGGCGAAAACGATATTCGCTACATCGTCGAAGCAAGTCGTCCTTATCTCGAAGACAAGGACGATTCCATCGTGGCCTACATGCCGCTGGCGAGTCTCTACGCAGAACGGTGGATGGAGTTCCACGAAAAAGCGTTCCGTGGGCTGGCGCGTCTGGAAACCGTAAATGCTGAATTGATGAGGCAACGCGAGATCGAGGATGTGTTACGCCGGGCGGCGCTGGTGTATGTCCCCGGTGGAAATACATTCCTGCTCAATCACCGACTGCATATCAGCGGGGTGATGCCTTACCTGCGCAAGAAGATTCAAGCCGGATTGCCCTTTGTTGGCTTCAGCGCGGGAATGATCTTATGCGGACCGAATATCCTGACCGCCAAGGATCTGAACACGGTCCCGACGCCGCACTTCGACGGACTGAATTTGGTCCCGTTTAATTTTTTTGCACACTACGCTGACGATGGGTACGGGCAATCCGTCCATGACGACTGGCTGGGAGATTATCACTTCTTCCACGATAATCCGGTGATCATGCTCAGCGATGGCGCGTATGTCAAAGTGGATGGCAAGAAGACGAGTCTCGTGCGCGGCGAAGCGTGGATCCTGCGCAAGGGAGAGGAAAAAGAAAGACTCCCACCAGGAAAGGTTATAGACTCTTAAAGGAGAGAAGTATGGGTGAAGAGTGGATTCCGGGCAGTAAAGCCGAGTTGGTGTCTGCGATCAGGCGCGAGTGGAAATCCTTGATGGATGTGGTTGCGAAACTCGATCAAAAGCAGAAAATGACTACCCCTGATGAAGGCGGCTGGTCGCCGAAGGATAACCTCGCCCACCTGGCCGAATGGATGAACGCGTTGATGGGTTATCACATGGACCGACGTCCGGCGCATGAAGTGTTTGGTGTTTCAGAAGAAGTGACCAAAGATTGGGACTTTGAAGTCATCAACCCCGTGCTCTTCGAACGCAATAAAGATCGTTCCACCGAAGATGTGTTAAACCATGTGAAGCAGGTTTATGAAAAATTGCTGGCAAAACTGGATGCCATACCCTTTGATGATCTATTGAAGCCGCGTCATGCGGACGACCCTGAGAAACGCCCTCTGTTGTTGTGGGTGCTGGGTGATACGACCGAACATTTCGAGGAACACCGCGAGACAATAGAGAAATTATTGTAAAACATGTAGGGAATGGCGGCTGCCGTTCCCTACAAATCATTCATCCTCTCCGCCCGCGCCGCCTCCCAGGTCGGGAATTGCCTTCTCAATATCCTCGGGGCTCTGTCCCGACTCGAGCCGGTTCACGACCTCGTCGAATTCGGGCGGGACTTCCTCTCCCATTTCCTTCCCCATCTTTCGCATCATCTTTCCCATGGCCTTGGGATCGTTTTCGAGCCCTTCCAGCCCGGAGAATTCGTCCGCCATGGAGTCCATGCGGCTCTCCTCCGATTTTGCAATGCGGACCTTTGTCATGCGGCGGCGTACATTTTTGCTGCCGCAATGTGTGCAGGTCACGGTCTTTTTGCCGTATTCAGCAAATGTCATAAATGTGTCAAAACGCTGATTGCAGCTGTTGCAGATAAAGTCATAGGTGGGCATGCGCCAATTTTAACGGAATCTGGCACAGGCGTGGAGAGATATTCACGGAATTGGCCGCCAGGATGGGTTGGAGCTTGTTTCCATTTTCAAAGGTTGAATGGATGGATCATTTCGTGCCTGTTCAACATCCAGAACATATAAAGTATTTGGAACGTTGGAAGAATCCGAATCCAGAGAAACGAAGGCAATGAAATGATCGTCTGGTGACCAGGTTATATTGAAGAGGATATCATTACGAACGGGGATCAGCGAATCCATAAGCTTGCTTGTGGCCGTCCCATCCGGATTTGCCCAATAAAGTATCCAGCCGCTGGCTGAACAATTCGCACCGAAAACCAAATTCCCATTGTATGATCGTTTATAAGCTATATTTAATGCCTGATCGGTGCTCCGGCATAAGTCCAGCGTAGCTTGTGATCCATCCGAACGAAGCCAGGTCAAAGCAGGCGCAGGCGTTTCACTTTCTAAAACCGTTCCATTCCACCAGTCGAGAATTGGTTTGCTTGCCCTGGTGATGACATTCAGAGAACCATCCAGATTGGCTTCGTACACCGTGGAAGCGGGTCCTTGATTCTCATTGCGGTCTACCATAAAGAAAATAGACGTTCCATCCTTGGACCAGTAGTAATTGCCAGCCGAAAAGCTCTCGCCCATCGGTAAAGACCCTGTTAGCTCAACCAGCCCATTCCCGTTTTTGTCAACAACAAAAAGATGAGGAACAATTGGCCTTTCCTGTGATTCATAAGAGATGAAGGCGATATATTCCCCATTGGGTGACCAGGACGGCCAAACGTATTCACCGGGCTCATTTGTCAGCGTTATTTTGTTTGTTCTATCGACATCCATGCTATAAAGCTTTGATTTTCGTTCTCCATTGGAGAACTGCGAAAAGATCAACCTCCTGCCATCCGGCGACCAGGGGGTATTGCCATTGATATCAAACTGCGGGTTGCTGTCCTCATTTGTAAGCTGGCTGATATTTGAACCGTCAGCGTCCATTAAATAGATCTGTGTAGAGCCGCTGCGATCGCTTTGAAATGCAATCCGGTTGCCGTCCGGTGACCAGAACGGGTTGCCGTCATAGGCGGGATCGTTTGTCAGATTGGTAAGCTCACTGCCATCGGCGTGCATGGTGTAGATGTCAGAATCCCCATTTTGTGTTGATGCAAAGGCGAGTAACCTGGACTTTGCTTGTGGTGAAGGTTGGGGCGTCGGCTCTTCTTCAGCAACTTTATTGTTCATCACCGGCTGCCAGGAGGGCATGCTATAGTCTGTATCCTCACTACTGAGTACCTGTACAGGTTGGGTGGAAGGATCTGAGAGAGCTTTCTCTGTATCAACGATGTACACGTTGAACTGATTGGACGACGCAAGATCAAAGGTAATATAGCGATCATCAGGTGACCAGACAATATTCGCGGGACTGCCAACCGTGGCATCGACAGGCAAACTGAGTAGTTGTTTGATCATGCTCCCATCTGTGTTGGCCCAATACAACCTGAATTGATTATCACGGCAATAAGCAGCAATGGCCAAATTACCGAGCGGTGATCTCTTGATATTGAGTTCCAAACACTGGGTATCCACATCCAACAGGTTTCCTTTTCCATCGGGATACTGCCAGACAGAGATCAGCCCTGAGCTCTCGAAAGATCGAAACTCCGTAACAAGGTGTTGTGAATCTTCCCAGTCACCCATTTCCTTCAAATTATCTTTCTGAAGCAAAGTGTCACTACTCGGTTCGTATTCATATACGATCGTTACTAAAGTTGCATGAGGTGGATCGCTACGGGTAGTTGTGAAGATTATAGATCCTCTATCCGAAGACCAACGATAGCGGCTATCCAGCTGTTCGGTGTGGGGAACGACTTTTTTTAAATCTCTGGGGTTATTCCCATTTGCATCAGTAATATGTATGTCAGGATCAAGAGGCGGGGAGTCCGGAGAGGCATCCAGGATATATCCAATATAATTTCCATCCGGAGACCAGGAAACGCCGTTGTAGTAGAGTTGACCGGTCGCCAGGAATATCTTGTCCCCGTCTTTGATATTTTGTGAAATAAGCGTCCAAACTTGCTCGCCTGGATCATCTTCTAGAAAGAGGATTTTGCTCCCATCCGGTGACCACGGATATGTGATACCGTCAATATTCATAGGCAGGTAATGAGCGGCTTCGCCCGTTGTAAGCTGAATAACATTCGAGCTATCGGCGTCCATCAAATAAATTTGGGATATGCCCGAGCGGTCGCTTTCGAAGGCAATCCGTTTTCCATCCGGTGACCAAAAGGGAGAACCATCATATGCAGGATCATTTGTCAGGTTGGTCAGTCCGCTGCCATCAGCGCGCATGGTGTAGATCTCGGAATTGCCAGTTTGATCTGATGCAAAGGCAAGCAATCTATCTTCCGCTTGTTGCAGCGTGTTTACAGTTTCCGTCCCCGTTGCTGTTACGGAAGAGTTTCGCAATTGCGAGACAGCGAAATTAATGGCAAATGCCAGCACGATCAATGTGACGGCACCGGCAGACAGTTTGATGCCAGAGGAAATGCGATTTGTCATGGGGATATTCCTTGCTTTCTCGGTAATCTGTTGCATGATCTTTGACGACGGGCCAGGTTTCTCGTCCCAACGGGCATGAAACTTATTTTGCAATTGGGCAGGCAGCCAATCCATCTCGGCAGCATACGCGCGGCACGAGTCACAGGAATAGAGATGTTCATCCAACAATGAATGTTGTTTCTTCGTTAGCAATCCATCCAAACGACGGTGGATCCATTTGATAGCCTGTTTATGAGAGATCTGGTTCATAAACGTCCTTCTTTCAAAACATCATGGAGTTGCCTTCTGGCGATATTCAGACGGGAGTGAACCGTGCCTTCCGGGATCTGCAAAATATGAGCGATCTCAGCGACCGATAGATCGTGGTAATAGCGGAGCACAACAGGAATACGATGTTTCTCATCCATACCGTGGATCACGCGCCAGAGTGCTTCGTTTGATTCATGTTGAATGGTATCTTCCTCCACGGAGGGCGTGCTCCGCACCCGCAACACTTCTCCCAGGATTTTGGTCAGGCGCTCGTTCCTTTTGTGGCGTTGCAGGCGATTCCGACAGATATTGACTGTAATGGAATAGACCCAGGTCTTCAAGCTGGAAGCGCCCTGGAACGAATCCAGCGAACGCAGTGCGGATAGCAACGCCTCCTGGGTGGCATCCTCCGCCTCAGCGGGGTTATCCAGAATGGAAAGCGCCAGACGATACACATCCTGCTGATACGTCCGAACAAAATTCTCGATTGCAGTTGAATCTCCCACTCTGCATAGCTCTATCAAACGATAGTCCATGGTGATCATTCTAATAGGTTAGACAAGGCTCAGGTCTAAAACCTTCATTTTTAATCGCCAGGCAAAGTCCAATTGGGGATGATAAAATAACGGCGTCATGACATTCTCGTTGGAAAAGGAGAAAAACAATGGCAAAAACGTATCTTCAGGGGCTGCTGGGGGAGGCCGAAGATGTTCTGCTGGAAACACACCAGCACTGGTTTGTGCTCTTTGGGAAAATCTTTCTGGAGCTGCTGGTGACCGGTCTGTTGCTTGGGGGAGTTGTCGTGGGCTTTACTTACTTTCAAACTCCTGCACTCTATGGACTGATCCTCCTGATCATTCCGGCGATTGGGATCATGAACGATGTGCTGGTCTGGCGCAACAAAGCCTATGTTGTGACGAACCGCCGTGTGATCCAGATCTCGGGCGTTTTCAACAAGGACATTGTGGATTCCTCCCTCGAAAAAGTGAACGATGTGAAAATGAGCCAGTCCTTTTTCGGGAGAATGTTCGGGTATGGGGATATCGAGATCCTGACGGGGAGCGAGTTGGGCGTCAACCTGTTCCATGAGATCAACGATCCGGTCGGGTTCAAAACGGCGATGTTGAATGCCAAGGAACGCATGGGTTTTGATAATGAGGCAGGACTTGCGGCGAAAGTTTCAAAGGATATCCCCACCTTAATCGCAGAATTGGATGAGCTGCGCAAGAAAGGCATTATCTCCGAAGTGGAATTCCAAAGGAAGAAGACCCAACTGCTGGAAAAGATATAACATTTCTCGCAGGGACACAGCAAGACGATCTTTCGTCACGGCCTTCCCAGGTTCCGCTGTGTCCCTGCGTATTTAAAAACTTTGTGCTCTTCGTGCCCTTCCCCGGCACCTGCGCCCGGGGCAGGTGTGTGGTGAAATAAATTCGGTTATACTTCCGCACGCAAACTATGACAGACCATATTCGGAATTTTTGTATTATCGCTCATGTCGATCATGGTAAATCGACGCTGGCCGACCGCCTGCTCCAGTTGACCGGCGCGATCTCGGAACGCGATATGACCGAGCAGGTGCTCGACAGCATGGACCTCGAACGCGAGAAGGGCGTGACGATCAAAGCCTCGGCGGTCCGCATGTATTACACCGCGAAAGACAACCAAAAGTACGAGATCAACCTGATCGATACACCCGGTCACGTGGATTTTGGCTACGAGGTCAGCCGGGCGCTCAAGGCCTGTGAGGGCGCGGTACTCGTGGTGGATGCCACCCAGGGCATCGAAGCGCAGACGCTGGCGAACCTCTATCAGGCGCTCGACGCGGACCTGACGATCATTCCCGTCATCAACAAGATCGACCTGCCCTCGGCGCGTCCCGATGAAGTGGCAGAAGATGTCGGCGCATTGCTTGGCATTGATCCTCTGGATGTCATTCAGGTTTCTGCGAAAGAGGGCGTCAACGTGGACCAGATCCTGGAAGCCATCGTGACCCGCGTCCCGCCGCCGAAAGACGCTGACGATCTGCCTTTGCGCGCCCTGATCTTTGATTCTCATTACGATCCCTACAAGGGCGTGATCGCTTATGTGCGCGTGATGGAAGGCTCGCTCAAATCCACTGATATCCTGCGCATGTTTGCCACCAAAGTAGACATGCGCCCCGTGGAGATCGGGATCTTTGCACCGGGCATGAAACCGGTCCAGGCGTTGGGATCAGGCGAAGTCGGCTACATCGCCACCGGGTTCAAGACCGTACACGAGTGCCGTGTCGGTGACACAATCACAAGCGCCGCCAATCCTGCTGCCGAACCTTTTCCCGGATACCGCCATCCCAAGCCAATGGTCTTCGCCGGGATCTATCCCGTGGAAGCCGATGATTACAGCGATCTGCGCGAGTCCCTCGATAAACTCCAACTCAACGACGCCTCCCTGACCTTCCAACCCGAAACTTCCCAGGCGCTGGGATTTGGCTTTCGCGCCGGCTTTCTCGGACTCTTTCACATGGAGATCATCCAGGAGCGCATCGAACGGGAATACGACCTCGATGTACTGTTTACCGCTCCTTCGGTGGAATACGAAGTAGTGCAGTACGACGAGACCGTCATTACAATTGATTCGCCTGCGGAACTTCCGGATGAAAGCAAGATTGCCGAGATCCGTGAACCGTGGATGACCATCGAGATCATCACCCCAACGGATTATTACGGTCCCATCATGGAGCTGGTCACCAAGCGCCGCGGGGTCTTCAAACAGCAGGAATATCCGGCGCCGCATCGCGTCCAACTCGATTATGAAATTCCGCTTTCCGAGATCATCGTGGATTTCTTTGACGACCTGAAATCACGTACAAAAGGTTATGCTTCCCTGGATTATCAATTCCTGGAATATCGCCCGGATGAACTGCAAAAACTGGAGATCCTTGTCAATGGCGAACCTGTGGACGCGCTTGCGTCTATCGTCCACAAGAAGGACGCTTTCCACAAAGGGCAGCGGCTCATCACCAAACTCAAGGAATTGATCCCGCGCCAGTTGTTCGACGTCGCGATCCAGGCTGCTGCGGGTGGACGCGTGATCTCGCGCGCCAACGTCAAGGCCACGCGCAAGGACGTGCTGGCCAAATGTTATGGCGGTGACATCACCCGCAAGAAGAAACTGCTCGAGAAACAAAAGAAGGGCAAGAAACGTCTCAAGATGGTTGGAAATGTGGAAATCCCGCAGGACGCGTTCATGGCTGTCCTGAAATTAGATGAGGAATAAAAATCGTAGGGGCAGGGTCATCCTGCCCAGGGCGAGACGCAAAGCGCATCGCCCCTACGGAGAAATTCATGAAAGATATCAAACGTTGGCTGCCCGGAGCATTGGTCAGTCTGGTGCTCATTGCTGTTATTTTGTATTTTGTCGATCTGGGCGCGATGGTGGATGCCATACGCAACGCGAATTACACCCTCCTGGGGATTGGGACGGCGCTCGGCTTTGTCTGGATCGCGGTCCGCGCGGTTGTCTGGCGAACGCTGTTGCGCAACCGGGCATCTTATTCGGATGTGTTTTTTACGGTTGGGGAAGGTTATTTGTTGAACAACTTCCTTCCATTCCGATTGGGTGAGATCGGGCGCGCCTTTTTGCTCAGCCGAAAGTCAGATATGCAGTTCGGGGAGATTTTACCTACCATCGTTATCGAACGCGCGATGGATTTGGGCTTTAACGCCATCATTCTTTTGGCGGCGATTCCGTTCGTTGTAGGAGCGGAAGGGGCAGAGCAGATTGGCGTGATCGTTGGGATCCTTATTTTGGTTGGCTTCGTAATACTTTATCTGCTGGCTCGTTACAATCAGTGGGCTTTAAATTTGTTTCATCGTTGGAGCGCGCGCTGGCCAGCTCTGCAACGCCTGGGCGGAAACTTTCTGGAATCGTTTTTCACCGGGTTGGGTGTGTTGAAAGATGGCTGGTTGTTCGTCCGCTTTCTTTTTTGGATGACGGTCAACTGGGGAGTTGCAATTGTTTCCTATACCTTGATCATCCGCGCCTTCTTTCCGCAGGCCCAGTTAATTTGGGGAATGTTCGGGTTAAGTGTGGGCGCATTCGGCAACGCGGTCCCTGCTCTGCCGGGAGCTGTCGGCACCCTGGAAGGCGCGTTTGGCGGGGCCGCCAGATTGCTGGCCGGTCCGGGGAGCGAATCCACAGCATTGGCCTTTGCTTTAACGGTCCGTCTGTACAACTATTTTTACAGCGGCGTGATTGGCGGCATCGGTCTTTTCCGGGAAGGCCAAACGTTGTCTGGGGT
>DASTJG010000449.1:0-2649 GCA_035716785.1 Anaerolineales bacterium | reverse complement strand
CACGCTCAGGCAAGATCATGCGGCGAGTCTTGAAAGCCAGAGCACAGGGATTGCCGGAAGGTGACCTGAGCACCCTGGAAGAATAATGAAATAAGAAACATAACCAGGAAAAGAAGCAGGCCAAGGAAATCTTCCTGGCCTGTTTTTTTTGACATTACAGTTTTCTTATTTCCGGGCCAGCAACCTCATTAACTAACATTTTTGAAATTTCGACCGGACAGGGCGCATACTATAATTTGTTGCTTATCATTCCTATCAAGGAGAAGTCTTATGAAATTCTTGCATTTTCTTGGAAATGAAGTTGTACTGGGTACGTTGATTGCTCTTTTGAGCGTACTCACAGCCGTCTCCAGTTATCAGGGCGCCGTCGCTGATGGGCAGCAGAATGACTTTGAGATCCGCGGCATGGCAAGTTTAAATGATGGCAATGCTGAATATCTGAGAGCCAATCAGGATATTACTCAGGATTACAACTACTTCGATAACTGGTATTTGAATGTCGACGAGCGTTCCGAGGTTGCCGAATACTATCAAGGCAGTTTCTCACAGGCTTTGCTCGATGCCATGGAGCGTGATCCAGAGGTTATTTGGGATGAACAGTATTATGAGGATGTGTACGCCGATGCGAATGCGTTTTTCGATGAATCAGATGCAAACTTCGCAAAGGCGGGAGAATGGAACGAACGCGGTGATCGATTACAACTTGTCCTGATGATCATGGCACTTGGCTTGGCCTTCGCCGCCTGGGCATCTCTGCTCAAAGAGGAAAGCAACATGCGGTTATTATTCGCATTCTTCGCCGTTCTTACATTGATAACAGGCATTATTGCTTATCTGGGTGTGCCAACGGTCGCCTGACCGGAATTCCAATAAACAGACCTGTCTGGTAGGCAGGTCTGTTTCGCTTATAATTCATTCCTATGGGAAGCAACGAGTATGAAACCCAAATCCTGCAGTGGCGGGTAAGGAAGTATGAGGAGCGTGTCGGCGAAAACGGCTGGCTGGCGCTGGCAGGTTTGTTCTGGCTGAACCAGGGCAGGAACCTGGTCGGCGCGAACCCCATGTGTGAGATCGTTCTGCCGGAACACGCGCCCACATTTCTCGGCATCGTCGAGTGGAACGGAAGGATCGCTCACCTACAAGTAGCGGAGGGCGTCCCGGTGCAGGTCAATGGCAAGCTGGTGCAGCGGGCAATTCTCAAATCCGACAAAGAGACGAAACCCAGCTTTATAAGCTGGCATCAGATCTGCCTGGTTTTGCACGAATACGCCGGCAAACAGGGCATCCGTATCTGGGACAATCAAAAGAGGGACCGGTTTACACTTCCACTCTTGAAATGGTTTCCAGTCAACAGGAAATTCCGTTTCAACGCACAATATACGCGCTACCCTGAACCAAAAGTATCCATTCAACCCGATACGTTCGGTGAGACCGTTAAAGACCGTCTGGACGGGTACGTCACGTTCAAATATGAAAGTAAAACCTATAAGCTCGACGTCACTGAAGAAACGGATCACAGCCTGTTCGTAAAATTCAGGGACCTCACCAGCAGCAAAGAGACCTATCCCCCCAGCAGATATTACTATACTGAACCTGTCAGGGATGGCAAGGTGACTTTGGATTTTAACTATGCCTACAGTCCTCCGTGTGCATTCACGGAATATGCCACCTGTATCTTTGCACCTCAACAGAATTTTCTCCCGTTCCGGGTCGAAGCAGGAGAAATTTACAGAGGCTGATGCATCCGGGGTTTTGCTTTATAACAAAATTGTAAATTCTCAATTCCGTCATTTCGGTATAATCACAGCATGGCAGACGACGAATACATCCAAGGGATCACCAAATGGCGTCAGGAAGTCGATCGAAACCTGCGCCGGGAAAATGGCTGGCTGGCACTGGCGGGTTTGTTCTGGCTTCGTAAGGGCACCAACCTGATTGGCTCCGGCCCTGAAAGCGACATCGCTCTGCCTGAACGTTCACCGGAACGACTGGGGACATTTGAATTCGATGGCGACCATGTGACCCTGAATGTCGAGGCGGATCTTCCGGTGGAAGTCAATGGCGTTGTGACAAAATCGGCGCTGCTGGATACCGACCAGGAAGACGTTCCCAGCTTCATTACCTTTGGTGATATTCGGATGGTGGTTGTCCGTCGTTCGAAAGGGGTGGGGATCCGTTTATGGGATAACGCCAGAGCAGAACGCCGCACCTTCCCCAGCCGACAATGGTATCCCGTCAAAAAAGAGTACTGTGTCCCTGCCACATATACCCGTTATGAGACTCCAAAAATCGTGAAGATGCCCGATATTCTGGGCGCTATTCTGGATGAACCCATGCAGGGATTCGTTTCCTTCGAACTGCAAGGGAAGAAATATGAACTTCAGGTTGAGGAATTGCCCGACCACCGTCTCTTCGTCCAGTTCATGGACCTGACCAACGGCAACCCAACCTATCCATCCGGTCGTTACCATTACACTGACGCACACGAGAACGGCAAGGTTGTCATTGATTTCAACAAGGCCTACAGCCCGCCATGTGCCTTCACTGAGTATGCCACCTGCACCTTCCCACCGCAGGAAAATCATTTGAAGGTCGCGATCGAGGCGGGAGAGATTTACCCGGGGCAACACCACTAACCAATGTTGATAC
>DASTJG010000448.1:0-9801 GCA_035716785.1 Anaerolineales bacterium | reverse complement strand
GATTTGATCCGCAGCATCCCAACGCGCTCGAGCCGCGCAAGAGACCCTATCACACGATCATCCCGGCGATGGTGACGCGCGAAGATGGATCGCTATTTGCTTCGTACGGTGTCATGGGTGGATTCATGCAGCCGCAAGGCCACGTGCAGGTCCTGTCCGCGCTGGTGGATGCGGGACTCGATCCGCAGTCCGCGCTCGACCTGCCGCGCTTCTGCATCGACGTGGAAGCGTCAGGTGGGCGCGTCGCGCTCGAAGAGGAGATGCCCTCTGATGTAGTCTCTGGCTTGGAAAAGATGGGGCATCCTGTATATTCCGTTGGCGGTTTCGAGCGTTCGCTCTTCGGCCGGGGGCAGGTGATCCTTCGGGATGCGAAAACAGGCGTACTGGTCGCGGGCAGCGATCCCCGCGCAGATGGCTGCGCGATGCCCCTGTTATAATCGTGACGCTATGCTCAAAACGTTGCGCTTCTCAGACAAAACCTTCCCCTTTGTATTTTTGGCAGTTTGTTTGCTGGCTTACGGAATTTTTATTCCGTGGCTGGGTTTCTACTGGGATGATTGGCCGGTCATTTTGATGGGCAAATTTTTTGGCACCAAAGCTTACACCGATTTTTATATTTATGACCGGCCCTTCTCCGCCTGGACATACATCGTCAGCCTTCCCATTCTGGGTTTTCGTCCGCTGACCTGGCAGCTCTTTACGCTCCTTCTACGCCTTGGGACCGGGTTGTTCTTCTGGTTGACGTTGCGCCGCCTTTGGCCGCAACAGAGAATCCAGACTGCCTGGATGGCGATCATTTTCCTGGTTCACCCTGTTTTCACTCTTCAATTTATCTCCGTAGCGTTTAGCCAGCATTGGACCGTTGCTTTGCTCTACAGTTTTTCTGTTTGGGCAATGCTGAACTCTTTTGGCGATGGCTGGAAACGCTGGGTCTGGTGGGGACTGGCTTTGGTCTCTTCGGCATTGCACCTCCTGACGATGGAATATTTCCTCGGCATGGAGATCTTTCGGTATGTGTTGATCTGGCTGATGGTTGGTTCATCCGATTCGATCCGTCAGCGGCTGGGCGTTTTCATCCGCCGCGCGGTTCCCTACGCGCTGGTGTTGGTGTCCTTCCTTACCTGGCGACTATTCATTTTTAAGTTCCCGCAGGAAGACCCCAACCCGATCCGTTTTCTGCAAGACTTCAGTAACCAGCCGTTCCCCGCGCTGCTGACCCTGATGCAGATCATCCTGCGAGACCTGCTCTACATGATCTTCCAGGTCTGGGCATCCACCCTTGATGCTTCACGATTGGTATTGGGCAGTAAATTCTTTTTGTTTACTCTCCTGTTCTCAGGTGTTGTCGCTGTTGTATTGGCTTTGTATTTTTCCAAGTCTGTTTCTGACAGTGCTGAGCCCGCGTTGCCATCCTCATCCTGGATCAGGCAGGCGTTCTGGCTAGGATTGCTTGCCGTTGTGCTGGGCACCCTGCCTGGATGGATCACCTACCGCGAGGCATTGGTTCAGCCCTATGGAAATCGCATCGCGATCCCAGCCTTGCCGGGTTTGGGAATCCTGACGGTTGTTCTCATCGAGTGGGTGACACAGAATCAAAATCGCAGGACCATTTTATTGAGCATCCTCTGCGGAATTTCAGTCTTTAGCCACTTGCATGTCGCCAACATTTATCGCGAGGCTTGGAATACTCAGAGAAGTATGTACTGGCAGTGGTACTGGCGCATGCCCGCGCTCCAGCCCGGTACCTCTTTGCTTTCAGATTCGGAAATTGTGCTTGGCGCGGGGGAATACTCCACTGTCTCAGCCCTTAACCTGATGTACGCTGATGAGTTTGAGATCCAGGACTTCCCGTACTGGTTCTTTAATATGACTCAGCGTTTTCGTTCCAATCAAATGAATCGGCTCATGAGCGGCAGACCCCTGAGCGTGAGTTTCCGTTCCTGGCGTTTCGAAGGCGAGGAAAATGGCATCCTGCTTATCAACAACAGCAGCGATGGTTGTATGCAAATTTTGTCCGTGGATGATCCGGAAAGCGGGCAGCTCTCGTCTTTGTTGACTCAGGCTTTGCCGCGAGCTAATTTGAGCCGTATTATTTCTGAGCCGAGCGCGGCATCCGTACCTCCAGTTGAAATTTTTGGCCGGGAACCAGCCCATACCTGGTGTTACTACTACCAGAAAGCTGACCTTGCCCGCGATGCCGAGGATTGGGCACAAGTTATTGCTTTGTTGGAAGAGGCGGATCAACAAGGATATGAACCTGCTAAAAAATCCGAGTGGTTGCTCTTTGTGGATGCTTATACGCGCATGGGTGACTTCTCCGCTGCTGAAAAGCTGACCGATGGAATTCATTCCCGCGACCCGCGCCTGACCCAATCGCTTTGCACATACTGGTCAGCCCAAACAGCTGTGCCCGCTGACATTCGTGAGTCGATTTCCCAAAAACTGGAATGCAGTCAATCAACCACTGAGTAGCCCCAGGGACAAAGACCGATTGATGGTGTGGTTACTGGAAATATTTGACCATGATCACGACTTCGATCACCTCGTAGATCGCAGCGATCGCCAGTGTGAGAACGATCAGTAAGTAGAGCCTGCCTGTTCGTTTCAATCCCTCCAGATAGCCTTTTGCATGCGTTTCAACGCCGACACTTTTTGGCCAGAGGAAGGCGCGTCCCTGGATGTAGGCAGCAAGCAGGGTGAGAATATAGGCCTGTCCCTCGATGATCAGTGTGAGCGAGTGGGGGATCATGATCAGGCGCATGTCAGGATTTGCAGGCGAAAGCAACAGCCCCCACAGGACAGCGCGGTAAATGCCGATCAGGAATCCGCTAAAGGGGACGATCAACGATGGCAATGTAATACTCGCAAATGAGCCGATGAAGAGGTTGACCAAAAAGGTGGCAGCGATGGCGGTCAGCACCTCTGCATTGACATAAGCCTGCCCCACGAAGGACAAGGGTCCCGTCATGAACTGGGCTCCAATGAGATTCAGCAAGTCTTCCTGTAGTTTCTGATTGAAAGCCACATAGATCATGCCTATGATGACCAATCCGTAATAGATAATATTGAAAGCAATGTACGCTCGCCGGTTTTCCTGCACGAGTCCCCAGGCAGATTTAAGAAGATTTTTCATAATGCCCTCCAGGCTTGTTTGATCGGGTACCACAAAGAACTATTGGTCAGCCGCCTCGTCTTCCCAGGCATCTGTATTTTGGCGAATGGCATTTAGCTGCTCCCAGTGACTTTGAATCGCCGCGCCGCCTTTTTTCGTGATTTTGACGCGCGTGTTTGGCTTTTTTGCAACGAACTGTTTTTGGATGTCCACCAGACCCGCTTCCTCCAGCTTGGATAGTTGCACGGAAAGGTTTCCGTCGCTCAACCCCGTCAATCGCCGCAGGGAGAGGAAGTCCGCGCTTTCGCAGACGGAGAGTGCTGTCAGGATCGACAGCCGCGCCGGCTCGTGGATAAGTTTGTCCAGGCTGGCGAGTTCCTCAAAGGGTGTTTTCATCTGGCTTCGCCTCCCTGGCTGGCAGGATGCGGAGAAAACGAATGTGCCCCCAAATACCTGCAAGGATGAGCAAGATTCCAACGATCGTTAACATGCCGAGGAACTGAGAGGGAAATCCCAGTATTTCCCACCATGCCAGGCCGGTAAGTGGCAGGAGGCTGAGAATAACGATCAGGCAGGCCACAGTGAAGTTCTCCGGGTAAAGACGGATCAATCTCTCTTTTACGGAATGCGCTGTCCGCCAGATTTCCTCAAATAATACCGCAGCGAATACCAGTCCGAATGCGCTAAATGGCAGGTCCCGTGCCATGTCCAGCCAGAATGCCAGCCAGGCCAGTACGCTAGACAAAACCGATATTGCTACCTCCCACGCCTGCATCTTCTTGATTTGCCGAATGCGCCCAAACGTGTTGACGTAGTAACAGTCGACCAGCCAGTAGAGCAGGGCACATCCTAATGCCGACATAATTGGGAGTCCCAGATCGCCCTGGTGATCTATTGTCCACAACGCTATTGAGGTAACGGACAACCCAATAGGAACCAGTCTCAACCCCTGTAATTTCGAATAGTTCGCTGCAATGAATTGGATTTGAGTATAGTGGTCCTGCATAATACTCTCCTTTTGTAAAGCACTTTATATCGTAAAGTACTTTTTAAGTATAGTACATTAAAAAATTTTGTCAAGCTCTGAAATTGGTTCTTGAAATTCATGACCGTTTTCTGTATAATGAAACATATGAATATATACTCAGTTGTTTGTGTAATGGAGCGTGCGATATGGCTGCCTCTGCTTTAGATGAACATTCTGCCGCGCATGTGGCTGAACTTTTTCGTGCCTTTAGCGATACCAGCCGGGTACGGATCACGTCTGCTTTGTTAGATGGTGAGAAAAACGTCGGCGCGCTGGCTGAGCTGGTGGGGATCACTGAATCGGCTGTATCCCATCATATGCGTGGATTACGGCAGATGCACCTTGTCACAGCGCGACGGGATGGCAAGGAAGTGTATTACCGCATGGATGATCCGCACATCATCACGTTGTTCAAGCAAGGGATCGAACACATCAAGGGATAAACATGCGCAAAAGTCAATCCAGTTTAACTGCCGCGGGAATTGCCGTCGTACGCGCGGTGGAAAGCCAACGACCTGCCAATGAGCGGATCTGCTATGATCCCTTTGCCCGGCGATTCGTCCCGGCCTGGATGTATCAGGCCTTTGGTTTCTTTACCAAGATCGGTTACACCGAGTGGCGCGGTCCAGGAGTGAACGGATTCCTGGTAGCACGTGACCGCTATATCGATGATGTGCTGCAAAACTTCCTGGACGGGGGCTTGCAGCAGCTGGTCATCCTGGGGGCTGGCTATGACGCACGCGCCTATCGTTTCAATTTGAATGGCGTAAAAGTCTTCGAAGTCGATCATCCCGCGACCCAATCCGATAAACTGGCGAAGTTGCAAACCATCTTTGGAAAAATCCCTGAGCATGTTACTTACGTTCCAGTCGATTTCAATACACGGACTCTGGAGAGGTGCTTGTTGGAGTCTGGATATGATCCTCGGCGAAAAGCGTTGTTCATTTGGCAGGGTGTCACAATGTACCTGAGCGAGGATGCAGTGGATACCACTCTATCATTTGTAGTGAAGCATTCAGCAAAAGGCAGCGCGATTGTATTTGACTACATCTACCGTTCTGTGTTGGATGCCCAAAAGCGCAGCGAAGTCAAAGGGATGCGTCGCTATCGTTTTATGACTGGTGAAGGACTAACTTTCGGAATCCCTGATGGCATGGTCGAAACATTTCTGAAGGAGCGCGGCTTCCGGCATGTGAAAGATGCCAATGCAGAAGATTTGAAAGCAGCTTATTTCACCGGAAAGAATGCCCGCAGGGCAGTCGCTGGCGGGTATGGAATTGTGATCGGAATGATATAAGGAGGAATCATGAACCTCGAGCTGGCTGATGTTGTCATCCGTTGGGCGGGTGGATTGCTGGCATACACCACATTAGGGATCCTGCTCTATGGCGTCTGGCGCGGCACCCAGCGTGAGTCCGGACGTACTACCGGCCGTGCCGTTAGCTGGCTGCGCTCCTCATGGTTTTATTTCGCTTCGTCCGCTCTGTACTTTGGCGTTTGCTATCTGGCTTGGATTCCGTTGCCCTGGCAAGTTTCCTCGCAAGCTCGCACCTGGATGCTGGTTTTCGGCTCACTGCTGTATTTTCCCGGCCTGATATTCGTGCTGGCAGGACGGCTGACGCTTGGGAAATACTACTTCGTATCCACAGGCCTGGGCGCTCAGTTGTTCGCAAATCACCGGCTGATCAAAAGCGGACCTTATGCATTCGTGCGTCATCCGATGTATACAGGTGTGTTCCTTGCTGCGGTCGGCAGTCTGCTCCTGTACTTCACCTGGACGACATTTTTCTTTGTCTGCTTTGCACCCTTGACCATGCTGCGCGCCTGGCGCGAGGAAAAGGTCCTTGCTGCAGAATTTGGCGAGCAGTGGCAGGAGTACTGTCGTCGCGTTCCCATGTTTGTTCCGCGGTTAAGCAAGAAAGGATGGTAACTCTGATGTCCGAAAAAATTCTCCCATCTCTGGAAGGTGTGTCTGAGACATTGCTCATGACACTTTATGTTCGGGCGCGTGAATCACAGCGCCCTAATGCCATGATCCATGATGACAAAGCCGTAGAAATGGTCAGCAAGATCGCGGGTGACTTTTCCCGGCTCAAGATGCAGAGACACGATGAGATTGCTGTCATCATGCGTATGAAAAAATTTGACAAGCATGTACGTGAATTCCTGGCGCGCAACCCGGACGCAGTTGTCGTCCATATTGGATGCGGGCTGGATACCCGTTTCGAGCGCGTGGACAACGGGCAGGTTGAGTGGTTCGATCTGGATATGCCCGATGTGATCGAACTGCGCCAGAAACTGATTAGCAACGAGAGCGAACGCTATCATCTGCTCGCCGCGTCCGCATTTGAGGATGGCTGGTTTGAAGAAGTGAGCCGGTATAAACCTCGTCCTTTCATGTTTGTATCGGAAGGCGTCCTTCCTTATTTTGAGGAGGCGCAGGTGAAATCATTGTTCATCAAACTGAGGGATCATTTCCCCGGCTCGGAGTTGGTCTGTGACGCGCATACGCCCTTCGTGATCTGGGCGGATAACATGCACCTGGCTTTGTGGGGAATAAAGGCGCGCATGCACTGGAAATTGAAAAATCCCAGGGATGTTGAAGGTTGGGGAAAAGGCATTTGCCTTCTGGACGAATGGAATTACTACGAGGACGACGAACCCGCTCTGAAGGCATTCCGCTGGGTGCGCTTGATTCCGGCGCTGGCGAGATCAGCGGGTATATTCCACTATCGGTTGGGATGATCCTATGAAAATGACGAACCACTGGAATCAGTTCATCTATCGCCTCTGGGCGCCTGTGTATGACGTATCCGTTGACAGGCTTTTTGCGCCTGGACGTCGGCGTGCCATGCAATTGCTGGATCTGAAGCCTGGGGAACGCGTCTTGATCCCCGGGGTGGGTACAGGCGCCGATCTGCCACTCCTGCCCACGGACGTGGAGGCGACCGGCATCGACCTCAGCCCCGCGATGCTTGCCAAAGCCCGCCTCAAGCTGGACCACTGTCCGGCTACTGTTAAATTGATCGAAGGCGATGCCCAGGCATTGATTGTCGAGCCAGCTTCCTATGACGCGGCGATCCTGAACCTGATCCTCTCGGTCATCCCCGACGGGAATACCTGTCTGCGATCCACGTTGCGCGCCCTCAAACCGAACGGACGCGTGGTGATCTTCGACAAATTCCTCCCCGGTGAAGCTTCAGCCTCGATCGGGCGCAGGTTTATGAATCTTTTTAGCACCCTGTTCGGTACCGACATCAATCGCCGCCTGAGTGACTTGATGAAAGATTGTCCCTGTGTCGTAACGCACGACGAGCCAAGTATTGCCGGTGGAATGTACCGTGTGATCCTGCTCAAAAAGGTTTAATCGAGTCTGTCGAAAACTGTATAATCACTCTATTCTTTGCATCAGGAGCATCTCATGGCTGAACAACAAGTTCTTTACCTGTCCCGTACCGACGTTGAAACGGTCAATCTGTCGATGAAAGAAATCATTGGTCTGCTCGAGCAGGCATTTTTGGAGAAGGGGAATGGCAGGGTAGAAATGCCGCCCAAGCCGGGCATCCACACCATGCCCGACGCATTCATCCATGCCATGCCTGCCTATATTCCTTCCATGCGCTCGGCAGGCATCAAATGGGTCAGCGGGTATCCGGAGAACTTCAAACGCGGTCTGCCCTACATCAGTGGGTTGATGATCATGAACGATGTCGAGACCGGCATTCCGTATGCAGTTATGGATTGTGCCTGGATCACAGCGATGCGCACAGGAGCCGCTTCGGCGCTTTCGGCCAAGTATCTGGCTCGACCTGAGTCGGAAACAGTTGGCATCCTTGCCTGTGGTGTGCAGGGACGCACCAACCTCGAAGCGTTGGCCTGTCTCTTCCCGATCAAGCGGGCCTATGCGTATGACCTCCTCCCGGATGTGCAGGAAAAATTCGTTGCGGAGATGAGGAACCGATTTGATTTTGAGATCATCAATGCCAAAGAGCCGAAACAGGCGGTGGTCGACTCAGACCTGGTGGTGACCTCAGGACCAATCCTGAAGCATCCGACCCCGACCATCCAGAAGGATTGGCTGCAACCAGGCGCGTATGGCTCCGCCGTCGACTTCGATTCGTACTGGACCGGGGAGGCGCTCGCGCAGATGGACCGCATCAGCACCGACGACCACGCGCAGTTCCAGTATTACAAGTCGGTCGGCTATTTCCAGCAGACGCCCGATCCCTACGCGGACCTGGGCGAGCTGGTTGCCGGTTTGAAACCGGGACGCAAAGACGAAAAGGAACGTACCCTGGCCATCAACCTCGGCCTGGCGATGGACGACATGGCCGTCGCACCGACGGTTGTGCAGCGCGCCAAAGAAAAGGGTCTTGGGGTCTGGCTGCCGTTGTAAAGAAGATTGGAAAGAAATCGTCGCCGCCAGCAGCTGCCGACGGCTATATATGTATTTTATACCCAGCCCACCATCTTGCTGTACACCATTGCCAGGGCTTCATAAAGATAAAGCGTGAAACGCGAGTGGGTTTGGATCCATTTGTAGCCGTAAGCAGGTTCCCCACTTGAGTACACCGAGAGCCAGTAGAAATCTTTCCAGCCCATTTTTCGCGCGGTGGCAACGGCACGGCGCGTGTACAGATCCAGAGTAACCAAAGTCGGCTGACGAAAGTTCCGCTCCCGGATGATCTGCATGGCGTAATACAGGTTCTCGTAGGTATTCAGGGATTGATCCTCTTCGATGACATTCTCAGCGGGAATCCCCAATCCCACTGCGTAGGCGGCCATCACGGTGGCGTTGGAAATGCCCAGTCGCTGGTTGTCTCCGGTACACATGATCAGTGAAGATCGAGGGAATCGCTGCCACCATTCTGCGGCTAACTTGATCTGTGCGGCGGTCGGCTTTGTCGGAGTGGAACGATCCTTCAGAGCATAGGAAGGAATGACGAAACAATCTGGCTGGGAAGGCCGGTGATCCGGGATGGTCCATTGTTTTTCGAAGGGGAAGCGCATGGGCGAAATATAGTCAACATTATTCCCCCGGTCAAGCACGACTCAATCATCTGGGATCGGTTCCAAACCCAATAACTGCGAAACAGTTACAAGGGTATAGCCTTCGCTCTGCAGGTATTCGATCATTTCAGGCAATGCTTCGGCAGTGTGCCAGCCGCGTCCGTTGGCGTGCATAATGATGATCGATCCATTCTGGACGCGCTCATGCACCGCCCAGTTCATGCGTTCGGCGTCGATGGTGGGATCGGGATCGCCGGTTTCGACGTCCCATTGGATGGTATACAGTCCATGCCAGGCGATCACGCTCAAGGTTAGATCGTCGTACAGACCTGCCGGCAGGCGGAATAATTTTGCCTGTCTTCCTGTCAATTGATAAAGCAAGTCCTGTGTTTTGAGAATTTCCTTGCTGATGATCTCTTCGCTTAAGCCAGGCAGATCCGGATGGCTCCAGGAATGATTGCCAAGCTCGAACCGAGGATTGGATGCCAGCAAAAGCGTCTCGTCCACATGGGTGCGCATCCAGTCGCCTCCCATGAAGAAAGTTGCGGGCACATCATATTTCATTAGGACATCGTAGATCCCCTGATCGAACCAGGAGGGGAGTTCCGGCTTCTGACACAGGTCAAATGTGAGCGCGACATAAGGTTTGTCC
>DASTJG010000447.1:0-13740 GCA_035716785.1 Anaerolineales bacterium | reverse complement strand
ATCCTGACTTCTGGAATCGCATTCCGTGTTCCAAACTTGACACCTGAACCCTGGCACATGATACTTGATGCATGACCCGCTGGATCGATCCCCCTCCCGTTGAGATCCCCGCCTCGTTCGCGGACCTTAGCCTGCCCCCGTTGATCGCGCAGACTCTCATCCGGCGCGGCATCGGCACTCCTGAGGCGGCACGCGCTTTTCTCCATCCCGATTCGATCCCATCCACGCCATTTCCAAACATCGAGCCTGCGGTGGAAAGGATCCACGCGGCACTTCGGGATAAGGAGACGATCTGCGTCTGGGGCGATTTCGATGTGGATGGGCAATCCTCCACCACCTTGCTGGTGCAGACTCTGCAAGCTCTGAGCGGAAATGTCGTTTACTACATTCCGATTCGCGGCAAGGAAAGTCATGGCGTTCACGTCGAGACACTCAAGCCGATCATCGACAACGGCGCCAGACTGATCGTCACCTGCGACACAGGGATCACTGCCTACGAGGCGATCGACTATGCCAATTCCTGCGGCGTGGATGTGGTGGTCACCGATCATCATGAGTTAGGGTCCACACTTCCAAATGCAAAAGCAATCGTCAATCCCAAGTTACTGCCGAAAGGTCACATCCTGGAAACGCTTGCCGGTGTAGGTGTTGCGTACAAACTGGCGGAAGCTCTCTTAATCGAAAATCGTAAATCGGAACTCGTAAATCTCCTCGATCTCGTTGCTCTTGGTCTCATCGCCGATGTTGCCTTGCTGAAAGGCGAGACCCGTTCCCTGGTCCAACGCGGCATCCAGGTTTTGCGGAACACAAGCCGGATTGGACTGCGAGTGATGGCAGAGTTATCGGGGACAAGCCTAGAATCACTTACCGAAGAAACGATTGGTTTCAATTTTGCTCCGCGCCTGAACGCGCTGGGGCGATTGAGCGACGCGAACCCCGCAGTGGAGTTGCTGCTTTCCCATGACCCCGCGCGGGTGCGCGTCATCGCCACACAAATCGAAGGATTGAATGCACAGCGCAGATTATTGACGAATCAAGTCTACGAAGCAGCGGAGGCGCAACTGCGCGAAAACCCGGATCTGCTTTCAGAGCCTGCCTTGATCCTGTCCAATCAGAACTGGCCCGGTGGTGTGGTGGGGATCGTTGCAAATAAACTCGTCGAACGCTATCGCAAGCCCACGATTCTTTTGAACCAGTCGGAGGATGGAACTCTGCGCGGTTCCGCGCGTTCCATCGAGGGATTGAACATCACAGAAGCCATTACAACCCAAAGGAGTTTGCTGCTGGGCTTTGGCGGTCATCCCATGGCCGCAGGATTGGCGTTGGATGTCGGAAAACTTTCCGATTTTCGCAGAGGCCTTGGCAGGGCAATTGAAAAACAGTTGGGCAAGGTCGTACGTGAGGAACCAACTTTGCAAATCGATGCCTGGCTCGGTTTGCATGAGATCAATCTGGAATTCGCTGAAGCGCTCGAAGCACTCGCGCCGTTTGGGGCAGGGAATCCGTCACTGACCTTCGCAACACATAAAGTCAATTTGCGATCCGTGTCCACGATCGGCAAAGCACGGGAGCATCTGCGGCTCAATGTGGAGGATGAAAATGGAAACGTGCAATCGGTTCTGTGGTGGGGCGGTACCGCTGCAGAGTTACCGGAAGAAGGCAGCAAGTTCGATATTGCCTATTCCATGCGCGCCTCCACCTTTCGCGGCGATAAACAGGCCACATTGCAGTTTGAAGAGTTCAGGATCGTTGAGGAGGCGCCACCTGAACTAAAGCAGCGCAAGATCGAAATTGTCGATTACCGCTTGGAGTCCGCTAGCTCGCTGGCGCAATTGCAGGAGCACGCCCTTGCGGGCAGTCCTGCAATCCAAATCTGGGCAGAGGGTGCGGACAAACCCAAGGGAAAGAGTCGCTTCGAATTACAGCCGGCAGATGAATTTGCCATCTATACCGCCCCCCCATCGCCAACCGAATTGCGCGTCGCACTTGAAACCGTAAGACCCAAAAAAGTCTATCTATTTGGAGTTTCTCCGATTCCGGAAAAACCGGATACGTTTCTGACCCGGCTGGCAGGCTTTGCAAAATATGTCATCAATCAAAAAGGTGGAAGAGTAACTGTGGGAGAGCTCGCCGTGGCAACCAGCCAACGCGAAGGTGCGATCCGGCTCGGTCTGGAATGGCTGGCGGCCGGGGGACACATATCCATTCAAAGGGACGCTTCGCAGGATGCGCTTCTTTTATTTTCAGGAAACGGCGAGTTGAACCAGTATTTGCAGCGCGAGTTATATATTGCCGTGAAGGGGATTCTGGAAGAGACCGCCGCGTACCGCACGCATTTCCAACGGGCACAGGCAGACAGTCTTATGGAGTAGGTTTTTTGGTCGGGGTCGGAGTGAGCACCGGAACATACAATGAATCAATATTTATGGATCCACCGCTATAATGTGTAATAACAATGACATGCGTGCCGTCTGAGAGTCGCTCAGATGGAGTCCACACCTTGTTTTGGGTTGTGCTTTGTGCCTGACTGATAGGTGAGCCGCCAATGCCATCGATTGTGATGGTGATCGTTCCAAGACTCGGACCTGCCTGATAAGCGACTTGAATCTCGGGACCCGTAAACGTAAATCTGACTTCATTGCCAACGGTGGAAGAAATATGCAAAGTATCCTTATATGCTTCACCCACAGGGATCAGGCTTACCCAATCACCGCTATAGGAAAGCCGGGAATCTGTATCGTCATAAGTGTTCGCCGGCGCTGACGAACTGCTTGTGGCTGTCGGTGCTCGGGTGCGAGTGCTGGTTGCTGTACGAGTTGTGTTTGGTTGTGTAAGAATAATAGGCGTAGAAGCACGACGAGTAACTGTGGACAGAATGATTGGGGCCTCCGTAGCCGGTTCTTCCATAATAGGCTCCTCACTCGGGGGAAGTTCAGACCCTTCGACAACAAGTGTGGTGATCGCCGGTTCGGTTCCCAGATAGATATACTGGAATGGTGTTGAGCTGGGAGTCAGCGCGACTTCTGCAGGCGCATTGCGAACACGTCCAATAATCAGAACGGCAATGATCCCAAAGACTGAAAGTCCGCCGATCAGAATGGGGATCAAAAGTTCACGATTGACAGCCGGTTGATTATGCATAGGACGGGAATTGTATTGTACGGCAGCAGCAGACAAAAGGATACCACAATCATGCCTGGTCTGACACCAAAGCCCGCGTCACTCCTTGATGATTTCTATTTCACAGCTTTATCTGTATTTTCCAGTGCTTTATCCAAAACATCGAACCCCTCTTTCAATTGCTCTTGTGTGATGATCAACGGCGGGATGATCAGTACGGTATGCCAGTGGGTGTAGAGAAATAAGCCATGATCCAGACAATATTTCTTCAGCGCGCTCATCTCCGGCGATGAGCCATTCCATGGCGCCATCGGCTCTTTTGTCTTTCGATTTTTTACCAATTCAATAATTCCGAATAAGCCAATATTCCGCGCATCCCCCACCGAGGGATGTGCTTCGCCGAGGTCGGTCAACATGCGTTTCAGCACGGGTCCCATGCCTGCAGCGTGCTCGACGATCTTATCTTCCCTCATCACATTGATGTTGGCGATCGCGGCAGCCAACGAAACCGGATGCGAGGTGTAAGTCAAACCGCTCTCGAAGGCATGTTCGTTGAATGCTGCGGCAATCCCCGGCTTCATGGCCACCGCGCCTAACGGCGCATAGGCGGATGTCAATCCTTTTGCCATCGTTATCATATCTGGCACAACATCCCAGTGCTCGATGGCGAACCATTTGCCGGTGCGACCGAATCCGCTCATGACTTCGTCCGCGATCATCACAATACCGTATTTGTCGCACAAGGCACGTACACCCTGCATGTATCCATCCGGCGGGATGATGATGCCATTCGTTCCCGTTACCGACTCCATGAGAATCGCGGCGATGGTTTCGGGTCCCTCGTATTGGATGATCTCTTCGAGATGATTGAGGTAGTCCTGCGTAAAGTCTGCCTCGGAAATATCGGGATTCGTCCGGTGGAAGGTCGAGCGGTAACGGTACGGGTCGAGAAAATGCACGACACCGGTCATCAGGTTCGGCTCCCAGACGAGACGACGCGGATCTCCGGTCGCAGCCATCGCTCCAGCGGTTGCTCCATGGTAGGAGCGGTAACGGGTCAGGATCTTGTGCCTGCCGGTGTAGCCGCGCGCCAGCTTGATCGCGTTCTCGTTCGCGTCGGCCCCACCGAGCGTGAACAGGACTTTTGTCAACTCCTGATGCGGCGTGATCTCAGCCACCATTTTGCTTGCCAGCGCCCGGGCCTTGGTCGTCATCCCTGGCGCGGCGTACGGAAGCTCAGCTACCTGCTCCTGCATGGCTTTGATCACACGCTCGTCCCCATGCCCGATGTTGACGCACATGGTCATCGAATTGAAGTCGAGATAACGCTTGTCCTTTAAGTCCCAGAAATAGACACCCTTGGCGCGCTTGACCGCGAGCGGATTGACCTTCGCCTGCGCCGACCAGGTGTAGAAAACGTGCTCTTTGGAAAGGGATAAAATTTCATCGTCGGAGAGATCGAACATGGCATTCCTCATAGAAGCAAGTAAACAGGTACACAGGTAAATATCTGTCTACTTGTGTACCTGCCTACCCGTTTACTTCCCCATTATAATCCTCCCCATTTAGGGGAACTGTGATAAACTACAGCCCGTTTCAAATAGGTACGTTACAACGTGCCTTTCCGCTCCCGGCAGACCCACGGTTTGAACTGGAGCAATCCCATGGAAAGGAGGAAACCCTCATGCGCAAATATGAACTCGTTTGCATTGTCCAGCCTGAACTGGATGAGACTGCTTTTAAAGGAGTAGTCGACCGTGTCTCTGGCTGGATCAGTGAAGCAGGCGGAAGCGTGGACAAAGTGGATATCTGGGGACGCCGCAGGCTGGCATACCAGATCCGCAAGCAAAGAGAAGGCCAGTACGTTCTCATGAACGTGACCCTGGACCCGAAGTCCACCAGTGAACTGGAGCGAAACATTCGCTACCTCGAGCCTGTCCTGCGTCACATGTTGTCCGCCGTATAAGTTATTTTAGAGATATTCTCGGTTTACCAAGGAGATTAACATGAGCCGAGGCCTTAATAAAGTTCAGATTATTGGCCACCTGGGGCGCGACCCTGAAATGCGTTACACCCCTTCCGGGCGACCGGTTACTACATTTACCGTCGCCGTCAGCCGTTCCTGGAACACTGTTGATGGTGAACGCCACAATGAAACGGAATGGTTCAACATTGTTGCCTGGGGCAACCTCGCAGAGATTTGCAAGCAATATCTCAACAAGGGCCAGCAGGTTTACATCGAGGGACGCCTGCAAACCCGCCGCTGGGATGACAAGGAAGGTGTAAAGCACACCAGTGTCGAAGTCGTGGCGAACGAAATGATGATGCTCGGTGAGCGAAATGACCGGCGTGACCAGAATCATCAGGGGACGCAAGCAGACATCACCCCGGATGACAGTGAAATTTCCGCCAGTGAGGATGAGTTTCCATTCTAGGAAATTTCCTGAGATCTTTTGAGAACACCGGATGGGACCCTCTGTCCCATTTTGTGTGCAGAAATAAAATGGAGTACTAAATGGCTGAAGATCGAAGACCCTCAGGCCCCATGGAAGGAGGCGGTGAACGCCGCTTCTTTGCCAAGCCTAAATTTTGTCAATTCTGTGCAGACAAGACTCTGACAATTGACTACAAAAAGACAGATTTGCTTCGGAAGTACGTCACCGAAGACGGCAAGATCCGCCCGCGTCGCCAGACCGGCGCCTGCGCCAGGCACCAACGCGCTGTGGCCGCCGCAGTCAAGCAAGCCCGTCAGATTGCCCTGCTCCCGTTTACAGGCAGATCCTTCGACGAGGGGCGTTAATCCCCGCGAAGCTCAGCAGACGCGGGGTCTCGCGAAGTGCGGGACCCCGTCTTTGCTTCATGGAGAAGATGAATGTCAAATCAAGGCTCTACACCCAAAGTGGTTACCAAAAAGCACATTGCCCGCCTGGAACGGGAGCGCCGCCAGACCAGGATTATCTTGATCGTTGCCCTGACTGGGATCCTGATTGTCGCGGGCTTGTTAGCATATGGCGCCATAAGATATAACATTGTTGCCGAGGTCAATGGTGCAAAGATCACCGCCGAAGAATGGCAGGAACGCGTAAAACTGCAACGCGTCCAGATGATCAATACATACAATCAATATGCGTTCTATCAGCAAAATTACGGCTTTGATTATTCCCAACAGATGCAGCAGATCCAAATTGAACTGCAAGATCCGGAAACGATTGGACAGCAAGTATTGGACCAAATGGTAGATGAAGTCCTGATTCGTCAGGAAGCGCAAAAGCAAGGGATTACGGCTTCTGCGAAGGAAGTGGAAGCTGCGCTACAGGAAAACTTCGGTTTCTTCCCGGATGGAACTCCTACTCCCACAATCACACCAACCGATATTTCATTTCCAACTCTTACAAGCCAGCAGTTGACGCTCTACCCGTCCACACCCATACCGACCGACGCGCCGACCTTTACACCCGAACCGACTGCGACGCTCGATCCATTGACGCCAACAACTACCGCGGCTCCTCCCAGTCCGACACCAGTTCCAGAGCCGACCGGGACACCGTACACACTCGAAGGTTTCCAGTCGGAATATGGAGATATGCTGAAAAACTTCGAGGAAGCTGGTATTAGCGAGCAAACGATCCGTACCATTTATGAAACACAGATCCTGCGTCGAAAATTGAAGGAAGAGGTGACGAAAGATACAGCTCTCACAGAAGAACAGGTCTGGGCGCGTCACATCCTCGTAGAACAAGAGGCGGAGGCACAGGAACTCTATAAACTCCTCCAACAGGGAGCCGATTTTGCCGAGCTTGCCAGGACCGCATCAAAAGACACCGGCTCTGGAGCGGCCGGCGGCGATTTAGGCTGGTTTGGCAAAGGCGCGATGGTCCCCGAGTTCGAAGAGGCGGCCTTCAAACTAAAAGTTGGGGAAATCAGCGAGCCTGTTAAGAGCCAATTTGGTTACCACATCATTCAGGTTCTAGGCCACCAGGAAGTTCCCATGAACGCGTCTCAATATGAACAAAAGAAGGAAACAGTGTTCAGCGACTGGCTGACTGTCATTCGCGAAGCAGCAACGGTCAAGACCTTCGATGTTTGGAAGGAACGTGTTCCAACAGAACCTGGCTTTCAGACTCAATAAAGCTACACTCGTAAAGCAAAACGTCCGGCCCTTCGCCGGACGTTTTGCTTTACTATGGCAGGATGATATCTTGCCCTACTCTATGCTCTCTGTAACATTTCATCTGTCACCTGATCCAGGCGCAGGCTGATCACCTGACTTGCTGAATCGCGCCCCATCGTGATCCCGTAGATCACATCCGCAGCCTGGACGGTGTTGCGGTTATGGGTGATGACGATGAACTGCGTGTCCTTGCTCAGTTCCTGCAGCAGGTCGCGGAAACGGCCGACGTTCGCCTCGTCGAGCATCGCATCCACCTCATCCATCACGCAGACCGGCGTGGGCGAAACCTTGAGCAGAGCGAACACCAAAGCGACTGCAGTGAGACTGCGTTCACCGCCCGAAAGCAAAGCCAGTCCCTGTTCGCGGCGCCCGGGCAGACGAGCTTCGATTTCGATGCCGGTTTCCACAAGGTTATCCGGATCGGTCAAAGCAAGGCGGGCAGACCCGCCGCCAAACAGGCGGGTGAACATAGCCCGGAATTGTTTGTCCACGGCGTCGAATGTTTTCGAGAATTCCTGTCGGGTAAGCTCGTCCAGCTCGGCAATCACCTGCTTTAAATCTTCTTCCGCTTTTTGCAGGTCTTCCACTTGGGTCTTCATAAACTGGTAACGTTCCGACTCGGTATCGAATTCCTGCTTCGCTTCGGGGTTGATGGGACCCATGCGTCGCATGCGTGTGCGATGCTGGGTCAGTTGGGTCTCCAGATCGGGAGAAATTTCGGTCACCACCGGTAATTGTTCCACCATCCCTTCAAGCGGTAGAGGCACCGGCCCCGAGACATCCGCAGCATAATCGAACATCACCAGGCCAAAATCGTCGGTGATTTTCTCCTGAAGGTTATCGAGCGCCTCCTGCTTCCGCATTTGATCGAGCTGTACCTGGCCCAACAAACGCTCGGCGGTCCCCAATGAGCGCTGGGCATTCGCCTCCAGCTCCTGTAAACGTGCCTCCTCCTGCTCGGCGGTTTCGAGGTCTTTTTCCGCCGGTCCCATTTGTGCCTGTAATTCTTCCATCTGAGAATGCAACTGGGTTTCGCGCTCGCGCAACGATGATCGTTCGGCTGTTAATCCACCCAGAGAAGTTTCCGCCTCCTGCAAGCGGGTACTCAACTCAAAGCGGCGCGTATCGAACTTCGTGATTTCCCTTTCTCTGTCCTCTTTCCTCGAGTTCGCGTCGGCCAATGCACGTTCTACCACTGCAACCCGCGTACCCCAATAGGAGGTTTGATTCAGCGCATCCGCTACATCCATCGCATTTAGAGTTTCAGAAAGCGAGCGGGTTTCATCCTGCGCCTTCGCAGACTGATTCTCGATATCAGACAGAGACTGGATCAGGTTCTGGCGTGCAGAGTCCGCTTCATCCATCTCCGCTTTCAACTGATCGCGCTGACTGTTCTGCCAGTCCAGTTGACGCTGCGCCGATTCAGACTCCAATCCGGCCTGCCGCTCGTTGCCCTGGGCTTCCTCCAGGCGGAGACGCGCCTCATGCAACGCGTTCTCTGCCCGTGCAAGCTCGCGTTGGGCATCTGTGATTCGAGAGGAAAGGGAATCGATCTCACGATTCGACGATTCGATCTGCCCACTCAAAGCGGCCAGGGATTCAGCCAACTCGCGTTTTTGGCGCGGGCGGCTCAGGGCGGAGGATGAGGCGGCCTTCCCAGCGATGATCAGGCCGTCGCCGCGGAAGACTTCCCCGCGCAGGGTCACGAGGCGCGCCTGCATCGGCAGATCCTGCAGCAAACGCCGCGCCGCGGCGCGATCCCGGACGATCAGTGTCTGCCCGAGCACAAGGTTCACAGCAGAGCGCAATTCCTCCGGCGCGTTGACAAGTTCAGAGGCAACACCAAGGATGTCCTCGTCATTTAAATTTGCAAGTGACCGGCGTGAGTGATTTTCAAGCGGGAGCAGTGCCGCACGCCCCGTTCCATCTGATTCAAGCAACTGCAGGGCATCCTCGATCCCGGCTGCATCGAGCAGGATCGCATCGAGCGTATCTCCCAAGGCTGCCGCGACCGCCACTTCAAGTTCTGCCGGAACATCCAGCGAAGCGCTCAAGGCGCCGCGTGCTCCTTTAAGACGGTCCTGACGGGCCGCATCCAGCAGGAAGCGCGCGCCTTCTGCATAACCGGCTAGTGATTGTTCCGCCTGATCCAGGATCTCGAGTTGGGCATGGGCACGGGTATGTTCTGCGAGCTGACGAGCGCGTTCTTCCGATTTTCCACGCCGTTCATTCTCAAGGCTTCCAACTTGTCCCACACATCTTTCCTGTTGTTCCTTCGCCTGCCGAAAACCTTCTTCGGCAGCTTCTCGAAGCTCACGTGCCTGTGCCAGTTTTTCATCGGTCTGGCGCGCGTGCAATTCAGCCGTTTCAATGGCCTTATCTGCCTGCTCCAAACGCGATCGTAAATTTTCCAATCGGGATTTCAATTCGTCCAGGCGGGCCTGTGACTCGGCCCGTTGTCCACTCAACTTTTCGATCTCGAAGCGCACGGTTTTCAACTTCTCATCGAGAGAAGTGCGTTCTGCCTGTCTTGCCTGCAGGGCTTGTTGCGCATCGGCATATTGTCTCTGCGCTTCTTCGTATTCCGCCTGTAAACGCGCGGCTTCCTGCTCTGCTTCTGCAAAGCGTTCGCGCGCGTTCTGCTCTTCATCGGAGGTGCGATTCTTATCCGCCAAAACAGAGGATTGCGTGGAAAGCAGCGAACGCTGGCGCTCCTCAAGGACCGCGAGTGCGCGGCTCACTTCTTCGCGCTGGCTGTGCAATTCCGCCGATTGGCGATGCCAGGCATTCAACTGGGAGCGCAAGCCCGAAAGCCTCTCACGGAAGGTGTTGTACTCGCTCTGGCCCTTTGCGTGGGCGTCACGTGCCTCACGCACGCGCGCATCCTGCACCTTGACCACTTCACGCGCATCGGTCAATTCACGCTGGGCGCGATGCCAGTGATAGCCATACCATTCGAGCAGGATCTTCTTCAGGTCCGTCTGGGCACGCGTATAGTCTATGGCGCGCTTTGCCTGGCGTTCCAGGCTGCGCAGACGCGGTTCCAGCTCGGACAAAATGTCGAGGACACGCTCCAGGTTACGGGCAGTGTTTTCGAGCCGTTTGAGCGCATCCTCGCGGCGGACACGATACAGTCCCACCCCGGCCGCCTCTTCGAACAGACGACGGCGGTCCTCCGCTTTCAAAGCCAGGGAGGCATCCACAAGTCCCTGGCCAAGGAAAGTGTATGTGCGCTCGGATAGACCAGAAGCCGCCAGCAGTTCATTCAGATCGCGCAAACGCACATGCTGGTCATTCAACAGATATTCGTTATGCCCGTCGCGATAGGCGCGCCGCGTCATACCGACTTCGGTAAAATCCACCGGCAGCCAGCCGGTCGTGTTATCGAAAAGGACATGAGCCGAAGCCATTCCCGCGCGTGGACGATGGTCTGATCCGTTGAAGATCATATCCTCGGTCTTCTTGCCGCGCAGCAATGCATACGATTGTTCCCCGAGCACCCAGCGCAGGGCATCGACAATGTTCGATTTCCCGGAACCGTTCGGCCCGACGATGGCGGTCATACCGCTCGCGAACTCGAATGTGGTCCGGGTTGCAAAGGTTTTATAACCTTGCAATTCAAGGGATTTTAGACGAAGAGGCATGTAAGGTTAAGCAAATCCAATTTATTTATATGAAATACCCAGAGATTCAAGCGCCGTCTGAGCGGCGATGCGTGCCGCAACCTGTTTGCTCGAACCCTGGCCCTTGCCATAGGTCAGGCCCTGTATGCGGACCTCGACCTCGAAAACCTTGGCATGGTCTGGCCCGGTGGAGCCTATTGTGATGTACTGCGGTGTTCCCAACTTTTCAGATTGTGCCCACTCCTGTAAACGACTTTTGGGGTCATGAATCTCATCCAGAATAAATTCATAAGACTCTTCCAGCAAGGGATTGACAAACGTTTCCACCGCCTTGAGTCCAGCATCAAGATACAAAGCGCCGATCAGCGCCTCGAACAGGGAGCCCAGTAATCCATCGCGTTGACGCCCACCCGATGCAAATTCCCCGCGTCCCAGGCGGAGCGCTCCACCCAAATTCAGCCGCCGCGCAAACAATGCCAACTGGTCATTGCGTACAATCGCGGAACGGATCTTCGTCAGTTCGCCCTCGGGCATTTCAGGGAAGCGATGATACACCCAGGCGCCAACCACGAAATCGAGCACGGCGTCTCCGAGAAATTCCAGTCGTTCATTATCCTCCAGCGAATCGGGATTCTCGTTGACATACGAGCGGTGAGTAAAGGCACGCGTCAGCAGGGCTAAATTTGAAAAAGGCAGTCCCAGCCGTTGGCTGAGGTCGAATGCGGATTCCGACTTGTCGTCCCGCGATTCAGACAGGGTCGTCACAACACTCTCCTGAGAACTCAGGGAGCGCCAGACCCACCCCACCCGCCCGGTCCACTTCGTGGGCTGGGAAGGGTCCCGCGTTCCATCAGTTCCAAATATCACCCTACACGCTTTATCAAGCGTTTAGGATATCAAGCGGGCCGAATTGTACTACACGCGAAGCACGATTTGCTAAGCAAATCGTGTGGATAAGCTTATCGTTTTTTTAAGATACAACCCTGCACGCTTCTTCTCTTCCGTTTTGTGTAGCCTGCGGAGTACAACCGCTTCTTCTCTTCCACTTTGTGTAGCGTGCGGGGTACAATAGTGCATTCTTCTCTGAGGGAGAGTATGACTGAAATCAGCAGTGAAACCCGGTTTTTGCACGCAATCGAAATGGGCCTGGGGGCCTGGCAATGGGGCGACCGCGTCATCTGGCAGTACGGTCACGGCTACAGCGACGAGGAAATTCGTCAGGCATTTCAGGCCTCTCTGGAAGAAGGTGTCCGTTTTGTAGACACAGCGGAAGTGTATGGAAGTGGGCGTTCCGAGCGTTTGCTCGGACAATTTTTAAAAGAAACCGATCAGGCTGTGCTGATCGCAACCAAGTTCTTCCCCCTGCCGTGGAGGTTTGGAAAAGGTGCCTTGCCGCGTGCCTTGAAAGCAAGTCTTGCCCGTCTTGATGTGGAAAGTGTCGACTTGTACCAAATTCACTGGCCGACACCACTCATGAGTATCGACACCATGATGGATGGTCTGGCAGAGTGCGTTAAAAGTGGCTTGACGCGCACCGTGGGTGTTTCCAATTTTAGCCAGTCTCAGATGCTGGCCGCTTACTCTGCCCTGGCGCGCAATGGCATTGCACTGGCGTCCAATCAGTTGCACTTCAGCCTGCTGAATCGAGCAGTGGAAAAGAATGGAACACTTGCCCGCTGTAAAGAACTGGGAGTTCGTCTGATCGCATACAGCCCTCTGGAAATGGGATTACTTACAGGGAAATACAGCGTTGCTTCTCCCCCACCCGGTTCACGCGGGAGAATGTACGCGGGACTGCTTTCCAGGATCGGGCCGCTTTTGAAGCTGATGACAGAAATTGGACAGGATCACGGGGGCAAGTCAAACTCACAGGTTGCGCTGAACTGGGTGATTTGCAAGGGCGCGCTTCCCATCCCTGGCGCAAAGCACGCGGCACAAACCCGGGAGAATGCAGGCGGACTGGGGTGGAGGTTAACCGATGAGGAAGTTGCAAAACTGGATGAATGGAGCGATGCCGCCCCGGAGACGTGAAACGCGGCAGAATTTTTTGCTCTACAGATCACTGCCGTATTATTTCTTTTCTAACGATCAAGCCCTTCGTCTGGCGGTATCCTCTGGGTGGATGGAAAAGAACGGATATCTATACGATCTCTTAATAACTGTTGAATATGTCGCACTTCAAATGGTTTGGCAATGTAGTTATCCACGCCCGCCTCGCGAAGTCCCTGCCTTTCGTCCGGGAGGTAGCTGGCGGTCAAAGCCACAATAAAAGTACGCCGGCTGCCATTTTCCCACTCACGAATGCGTCGGCTGGCCTGTCTGCCGTCCATCACTGGCATGTTCAGGTCCATGAACACAATGTCGAACTGCTGACGCTTGATGGACTCAAAAGCCTCTAATCCATTAGACGCCGCCTCGACATGATGTCCTTCCTGTTCCAACAAGATCTGCATTAACTGCTGGTTCAACAGATCATCATCTACAACAAGGATTCTCAAGCCGGGCCTTCTCTTACTGTTCGATTGGCTACCTGTAAAAGGACACATAAGCTATCAACCCAACACACATCCTGCAAGATCACCCGGTCCCAGTTATTTTCAGTAAATATGGGGGATTGATTCCGAGTGTACAACCATGACACAAAATCGTCATAAATGTTACTTAATCTCGTATGAGAGGATGATGTCAAAATTAAACCGCCCGCAAATTGCGGGCGGTTTAAGGGCAGAGGTTTTTTATGCTTCTGAGGGCCTCATAAAAAGGAAGTAAGCGAAACCAACCGCGAACAGGAGAAACAACACAACCAGGATCCAGCCCGCAATTGAC
>DASTJG010000446.1:0-10003 GCA_035716785.1 Anaerolineales bacterium | reverse complement strand
CTCTGCTGACAGTGACAATCTTGCCATCCGCGTCCCGAACGTAATAACCGCTTTCTGAAGGAGTGACACTGCCGATCTCAACGATATGTTCCGCTCCACCTGTAAACTTTATGGTTAGAACATACTCAGGAACTTCCAACCCTATGATCTTGGGATCGACATCCGGAACGCGATCCAAAACCCGTATTGTGGTAAGCTGACTCGCTGCCGCTTCCGCCGCCCCCGGTTCGGCCTTACCTTCGATGGGCTGGTTCACCATCCAGGCATTTTCAGCGTCACGCGCAACTTCGACAACTTCTCCTGACTTTGCCTCCATACGTATACGTGATGGCGTGCCTTCCGTTGCAGGAAACAAATAGGTAACTTCCTCGGTGGGTTCGACGGTTGCTGTTAATTCTGTATCTGCCGGAGTTTCTTCTCGGTTATTTAAGTAAAGATACAAACCAACCAGCGCAAGCAGGAGTACCAGATAGACGACTGTAGAACGCCGAATCATACCTTACCCCTGTCGTTTGCGGCTCAGCCAGGTGGAGATCCCTGCCAGGACGATCAACCCGGGGATCAGGAAGATGGAACCGAGCAGGATGATGATCCCTTGCCATGGGGCGGGAGCGTTGAAGCTGCGCTCTGTCGGCGTTTTAGGTGTGATATTGGCGAGCTCTTCCTGTTCTGCCGCCCAATCCACGGAGTTCACGAACATATCACCGTTGCCGTAGGCATCGAAATTGGGATCGATCGCAAAGTTGGAACTGCCAAATACGACCACACGCCCACCTGTGGTGGAGTTTTCGCCTGCTGCGACCAGCGTCAGGGGACCGACGGATTCGGTGCTTTCATCGAAGCTTGGCGTACCCCCACCTTGTTGGGTGAGGCTTTCAAAATCCTTTTCGCCCCAGGAGTTTTCGCGGGTTTGAACGAGCTGATTAAGCGTAACTGCTTCCATGCCCTCGGTCAATTTCATACTTTGTGAAAACGGGAAGTATGTCACAAGCGTATTCATGTTACGCGTGATCGCATGTGTTGGATCGTAATACGCGGCTGCAGCTGTCGTGGGCTGGGGACTGTTGAGGTCGATCACAATATCGTTATCGAGGGTAATCCCCCAGTCTGTGGACAGCATGGCGGCAAGCGGATCGCTGGCGTCGCCAAACTCGGTCAGCGCGCTGGGATCCTGCATCACAACCAGGGAGCCGCCGCCGGCGAGATAATCTTTCAAAAGCTTTATCTCATTGTCCGATACAGGCTTAAGCGGACCAGCGATGACAATCGTGCTGGCATCTTCCGGAATCTTGTTTTCGGCGATCAGGTTGAGCGTCTTGACAGAATAGTTTTTGGTTTCGAGTGTTTCTTTTGCACGTGTCAGGGATGCATCGCCTGCTTGTTCGATATCGCGTTCGCCATGGCCGATCAGGAAGTAGATCGCGTTGTTACCCGGGTTGAGCAGGCGCAGCATACCTTTAAGAATTTCTGTTTCACTGGCAAACGCGACGATTTCCTTGCGATCGCCCATTTCCAGCAGGATCTTGCCATCACCTGTGATGCCCGCATTCTTGGCCGCCTGCGGGTCCCGGTCCGGGTTGACAAATTCATAGTCAAATTTGCCGCTGCTGTTCGCTTTGATGTTATCCAACAACTCTTCGGCAGTTGTTGTGTTGCTCATTTGTGAAAAGAAGGCAGTGGCCTTTACATCCTCGGGCAGGTTTTTGAAGGCTGCCGCCAGTTCGGGCGACAGAGTATTGGACTTGTCTTCCGTTAAGTCAGAAATCTGTTTCGGGTTTTGAAAGGCAAGCACATTCCCAACGATGAGAATGCCAAGGAAAGCGATTGACATCACAATGGCATTGCTTCCATAGCGGGCCTGGCGGCCGGTCAAGAAACTGCGGACGCGGTCCGGTTCCAAAATCATATAGGCAGCCAGTCCCAACACCAGCAGCCCAGCGCTGATCGGGATATAGCGTTGAAGGATATCTTCTACAGTCCAAACCGTAAGCGACCCCACTTTGGCAAGCCCCGCCATAATGGCCAGGAAGAATGTGGCAATACAGGCTAGCAGAGCGAAGATCAGCGCGGCGATGGAATAGCGCGCGGTGGATTGTTTCTTCTTGTTCATTAGCTCCATCTCCGAATTTCAACAGCGGTTGTCCCCATAAACAGGCCCAGAGCGGTCAGGCTGATAAAGTAAACAAGGTCTGTTAGATAAATATTGCCGCGATTGAATGCCTCGTAAAAGTGAGTTTGCATATCCAGGTACCGGAACACATCACTTGCGGTCCCCTGAAGGATTTGCGCAGGGAAACCCATCAAATACCAGAGCAGAACAAGTGTGATCAGGGTTGCAAAGAAAGCGGCAATCTGATTCGTGAAAATGGCCGAGATGCCCACTCCCAGAGCGAGAAAAGCAGCTGCAAGCAGAATGACGCCCAGGTAGGAGGAGATCACCAGTTGCTGGTCAATGCCGGGAGTGACAAGGCTGTTCAGGATCAGCGGATAAACAAGCGTGATAGCCAAAACGGTCAACACAAAAAGAAGACTCCCCAACCATTTCCCCACGACCAGTTCGTAGTCCCGAACGGGAGCGGTGAGCAATAATTCCAGCGTGCCCATGCGTGCTTCGTCAGCCAGCAGTCTCATGGTAAGAGCGGGAACCGATAACATCAGCAGAAATGCAAATGCCCCTGTAATTTGGGTTACATCAGGTGCCTGACCGAACGTTTGAAAGGCGTTCTGCATGAAATACAGGATGGTCAGACCAAAAATGATGCCAATGATCAGCAGGATCATGAATGCCACAACATAAGCGATCGGGCTGATAAAGTAATGATCATATTCGCGCTTTGCGATTGTCCAAATGTTTCTCATGGGTGCCTCACGAAGATTTCTTGCCGGGGGCATTATTGTCGCGGGTGAGTTCAAGGAAGATCTCTTCGAGACTCATTCCGACCGGCCGCATTTCAAGCAGTTCATAGCCTGCCTGAACGACGGCTTTCGCCACCTGCGGGCGGGCATCTTCTCCCGCGCCGAATTCGAATTCGACAGAGCCATCCGGTTTTGACTCGATGGCGCGCACGCCCTTGACCTTGCTGACTTTGTCGGTCAGTCCATCCGAGTCGCCGCGCACACGCAGGATGACGCGCTGCGCCCCCACAAGGCGCGACTGCAGATTCTCAGGTGTATCTTCGGTTACGATCTTGCCTTTGTTGATGATCAACACGCGGTCACAAATCTGCTGCGCTTCCGACAGAATGTGCGTGGAAAGCAGAACGGTCCTGTCCTTTCCGATCTCGCGGATAACATTCCGGATTTCCACAACCTGGGCCGGATCCAGTCCAATGGTGGGCTCGTCCAGGATCAAAACCTCGGGGCGATGGATCAATGCCTGTGCCAGCCCGATGCGCTGGCGCATGCCTTTTGAAAAGGTGCCGATATAACTGTTGGCACGTTCCTTGAGATTGACGCCCTCCAGGGTTTCGTAAGCGCGCTCCTCCGGATCGGGAATGCGACGCAGTTCCGCCATGAACTTGAGATACTCCAAGGCGGTCATATCGTTGTAAAGCGGCACGGTTTCCGGAAGGTAACCGACGCGCCTGCGGACCTCAAGCGATTCCTCGATAATGTCATATCCTGCGACCGTGGCGCTTCCATCAGTGGGCGGCATGTAGCCCGTCAGGATTCGCATGGTGGTGGTTTTGCCCGCGCCGTTGGGTCCGAGAAAGCCGACGATTTCTCCCTGTTCCGCATCGAAGCTGAGGTTGTCAATGGCGCGGCGCGCGCCATAGTCTTTGGTGAGACCATTGACCTGGATCATTGGTGCTCCTTAAAAAAAAGTGGAATATGTACAGACAAACAAAAGGCACGCGTGCCGGTGGGCAGCCGTGCCATTTACTTTCGTATCGAGAATACTATACAGAAATTCAAAATCAAAGTCAAGTAGCTTGTAGCCTTCTAATCAAACGCTAATATTGTGCAACATGTAACGAACGATAAGACGCTGCCCAAAGCGACATTGATTTTGGATCGCTGATCAGCGCAGAAAGAAATACCAAGCCCCGGCGGCGCTGACACCGCACAATAAAAATAAGAACAATCCTGCCAGTGCAAGTCCCCAGCCACTCGATGTGTCAGGGGTTATTGTTGGGCTGGCAGGCAGTGGCGCAGAAGAGCGCCGCGGCGCTTCCGTTCCAAAGCTCGTTGCGATGCTGGCAGTCTGATTTGATGCATTTGTTATTCCCTCCACGAAGTCCGGGATGCCATTCCGGTTGGCGTCGATTTTCCTCATCGCTTCTTCGTAGCGCGCCCGGTGCTCGGGCGGCAGATTTTCAAGTCCGTTGAACTCTTTTCCATCCACGAAGATTTTCACGCTGTTCACCACCGAGTTGCTCGCTCCCAGGTTTTCCAGCATATCCGGGATGCCATCCTTGTTCTGATCGGCGAAGATATTCACGGTTTCGGAAGAAACCGTCTCGAATGCATCCGGGACCCGGTTGTCGTTCGCGTCGCCGAGCGAACGCATGGCCTGCTCATACTTTTGGCGGATATCGGGCGGCATTTCGTCGATGCTATGATATGTCTTGCCGTCAATAACGATAAACTTTTGATTCATGTCAGCCTCCGGTTGATGTCCCAAGTTTACACCTATTGGCTGATTTGGATAATGCTAGTAAACTTTGTGTGGCGGAGTTGTCATGACGGAGTTGCTATATCAAACCGACAGTTATTTGCAGGAATTCGACGCGGAAGTTACCTCCATCCTTCCGGCGGAACGTGCCGTCGTTTTGGATCGTACTGCCTTTTATCCAGGTGGGGGAGGGCAGCCCTGTGATTTTGGAACATTGACCATCGCTGGCGTGACCTACCCGGTGAATAAAGTGAAGAAGCAGGGCGATGATATCCTGCACTTTCTTGGCGGTGAGGCACCTCTGCCTTCCGTTGGCTCCGCTTCGCGCGGGACCCTGGACTGGGCGCGGCGTTACGAGTTGATGCGCACTCATACCGCGCTCCATGTATTATGCGGGACGGTCTTTCGCGATTACAGCGCGCTCGTCACCGGTGGGGATATGGAGCTGCTCAAGGGCCGCATGGACTTTGAGTTCGAGACCATGCGCGGCGACCTCGTGCGGGAGATCGAAGCCGCGGTCAATGCCGAGGTGGCGAAAGCGCGCGAGCTCCGGGTCAAGATCCTGCCCCGCGAGGAAGCGTTCCAGATCCCGGATCTGATCCGCACCAAGATCAACCTCCTGCCTGAAGGCATCCTGCAAGTGCGGACCGTGGAGATCGTTGGGCTTGATCTGCAAGCCGATGGCGGGACGCACGTCCGCAATACGAACGAAGTGGGTACCATCCGTGTGGTTGATTACAAAAGCAAGGGCGCGATCAACAAACGGATTTATATTGAGGTCCAATAAATAGAAAAGGAGAATGTAATGAGAAATAAGAATCTGTATCCCATCCTGTCCGCCATTATGGTCCTGGTGATCATCTCCCTGGCGTGCAGCAGCCTCAACCCTACGCCGGGGGCTTCGGACTTTTACATGGCGTCCGATGTGGATGGCACGAATAAAACGAATATTTTTTCACCCGACCAGGATTTCTTTGTCTTTTTCAAAGTAGCTGGCATTGAAGCCGGTACAGCCTTTCAGGCCCGCTGGTATGGGCTGGACATCGCAGATGTGGATCCGAACGTGCCTTTCCAGACCATTGATTATCCCTACGAAGAAGGCATTACGAAAATCTATTTCCAGTTGACAAGCGATGTGCCCTGGCCCGTGGGCAGCTATAAGGTGGAAGTGTATATGAACGGTGCAAAAGTTGGCGAACAGGGATTTGCTGTGCAAGAATAGTTAAATTCAGAGCAAGGCAAACGCGCTCCACGCCTTTGGCGGGAGCGCGTTTTTGTTTCCATACAGCCGCAATCAGGATAGCAGCACCTGTCCGCAGTATTCGCACTTATCCATCCCTAATTCCAGCGTGCCGCCGCAGTTGGGACACTGGATCGTCTCCACTTTGATCGGATATCCCTGGGCTTTGAACGCGGCTTCGTTCTCGGCCAGGTCGGCGCGTAGACGCTTGAGCCGCGCCAGGTACGCGTCGCCGGTCACCTCGCCGGATTGGCGCAGACGTTCCACATCGGCAATGGACTCTTTCAACATCCGCCGCTGGGCTTCCAGTGATTCGCGGCTGGTATTCTGGAAGGACACCTTCATCTCCGGCTTCTTCGGAATGGAGACCAGAATGCCTGCGATCACCAGAATGATCGCGGAGACGATCACGCCGACGATCAGGGGCGTGTACTGGAACCCGGGGATCGAATTGAAATTGACTTTCTCCACTTCGATTTTGCCCCCATCGGCGATCACCACGTATCGGTCCGTTCCAAGTTTGCCGACGTCGATGCGGTAAATCCCCGTGCTGTGCGTGGGCAGGTTGTTGCGTGAACCATTATCGGTGAAGATCGCGACTTCACCGCTCTCCGCGCCGATGACGGCTTCTTCCTTTCCATCGCCGTCGATGTCAATGCCTGAGATCTCGGTTACCTTGTCAGAGAGCGACCCGCTCCAGAGTTTGTTGCCTGTGTTCGAGAACGCCCAGACGCCGCCATCCTTTCCGCCTGCCACGATCTCGCGCGACGAAGGATCGCCGTTCAATTCCACTTCCCGTACCTCGCTGACGGCCTGTCCCAGCGTGGTGTTGAAGAGTTCACTTCCATCTGCTGCGCCATAGATGAAGAACGCGCCATACTCTCCGCCTGTGATGATCTCGCTATTCCCATCGCCGTTCAGGTCGAAGGCACGCATTCGCCGCAACTGTTCCTGGGCGCGTGACCAGACTTTATTCCCGTTTGAATCGAAAACAGCAAGATTGCCGTCGTTACTGGCTGTGGCGAGATGAATTTCGCCACTGATCCGGGCGTCGTCCATGCCGCGCACTTCGTTGTTCCCAACGCTGGATGTCCATATCAATTGGCCCTTCGGATCCAATGCCATGAGTTTACCGCCGGTGTCGCCCAGGACAATTTGAGGTCCGGACGCGAAGCGAATCAATGCAACCCGCGCCGGCATCCCGAGGTCAAGCGCTGTCGCCAGAGTCGTCAGTTTCCCATTGCTGATCACATCGACCGACATGCCTGTGCCGACATAAAAAACGATAATGTCTTCCAAGCCGTCGCCATTCACATCGCCAAGCGTCGTTTTGGGAGACTGATAGTCCTGACTGAGCATCACGGCGCCATTTCCATCATAGACGGAAACGTTCATTGGGTTTTGAATGAAAAGTTCATTCTGCGCGTCACCCATCACGTTGATGACCTTCATACTGTCAGGTCCCGAATAGGATTGTGACCAGGCCACCTCACCACCAAACTTCTTTGCGGAAACTGCGCCGCTGAATGAAAAGACTGCGGCCACACCCATCACCAGACAAACTAGAACAATTGCGACAACAAAGGGAACGATTTTGCGATTCATTTACGCAGCCTTTCTTTGCAGGAGGGAATAGGCGGAATGCAGCAGGTTGAGAATATGCTCCGACTCAACTTCTTCGAACGGTGAATTGGCGGTGACATCGATGATACCGCCATCAGTGTTCAGTTGCGCAATCGTATATTTACCCACGTTGACGCCCTGTCTGAACTCCTTGTTCGGGACGATTTTGTACACCTCGGGGTTGACCGCAATGCGTATCTTCAGATACTGCTCCGAGCCCTTGAACTTTTCAGGCTTCATTTTCATCTTGCCACTGATGCGGCTGCGCTTCCAATAGGATTTGCGCTTCTTCGATTTATGGATCGCTGACACGCGCAGGACATTTCCATCATACAACTTGGCTTTCAACGCCAGCCATTCATCGCGGAAATACTGTGTGGTCCGGTCCTGGGTGTCTTTTGTCTCGCGGGCGACTTTTGAATCGAGCATTGCACCGGTCAGATCGAGATGCCCGAGAAAGGTGGATTCGGGTTTCAAGTCGTCACGCAGCGTATGCAAGATCTGTTTCGTGCCAGTGAAGCGCGGTGAAAAGTCATGCGAATCACTTTTGCGCAAGCTGCGTGCCATGACCAGCGCAGCGATCCACAACAGGATGCCGCCTGCCGTGAACACAAACGATGTGTATTCAAGCAGGAGCAGGAAGCCATCGATTGCCATCAGACCCAACCCGGCAAAAAAGATGACCATTGGGATCCAGCGCCATTTGTCCCCTGCCGATTCAGTCTTTTGCACCTCCGCGACGAATCTATCCATGCCCTGCATGACCGTTTCCGGCCGGTCGGCAATCGAAATGTAGACAGGTGTATATTCCTTTTTTCCTGCTGCGGGGGGTGGCGTCTTTTTGCGGGCGGTATGGAGGAGATAAAAAAAGATAATTACAGCTGCGATCACTGAACCACAAAGCATGATTTCCATGATGGGCGCTCCGAGTTTATAATCCAAATAAAATGAAAAAAGTTCTTTACACAGCCTTCGACATTGTGCCAAGCCCCAAGGGAGCTTCGACGCATATTTTGCATAACATTCGCGGGCTCGTCAATAGCCAATTCGATGTGCAGCTCCTCACCCCGAACGATGGTCTGTTGCTCCCGGAGGATACAATCGAAGGTGCTCATATCACACGCATTCCCCAGGATTTTTCGCCGACCTTTCTGGCGCGTGCAGTTCATTTCGGCAAGGCGGTCCTTGCCCATCTTGCTCTCCATCCAGGGTATGACCTCGTGCATTATCGCAACATCTGGGATGGGCTCGCGGTCGCGCAGAACAAGAAGCGCTTTGGGTATAAAACCCTCTTTGAAGTGAATGGACTTCCTTCGATTGAACTCAAATACCATTATCCCGGGATCGATGCGGCCCTTCTCACGAAAATAAAAGAGCAGGAGATTGCGACACTGCACTTGAGCGACGCGATCACCTGTCCCTCGAACGTAACGCGGGACTACATTGTCTCGTTCGGACTCAGCCGCAAGCTGGTGACCGTCATCCCGAACGGGGTCAGCCCATCGGATTTTTGCCCATCGCCTCTGCCGCCTCGTGAGGGACACATGCCCATTTTGCTTTACATCGGCACCCTCGCGGATTGGCAGGGACTCGATGTCGTGGTCAAAGCTCTCCCGAAGATTCTCGAACAGCGAACTGTTCGACTCCATATCGTGGGGCGCGGGCGTTCAAGGCAGAGGAAACTTTTAGCGAAGCAGATCCGCAATCTGGGCGTGGAAGACAGGGTGATCGTCCAGCCCGCGGTGCCGCATCATGAAGTCCCGGCATTGATCGCCGAATCCGATATCTGTATTGCCCCGCTGGGACTCAACGACCGCAACGTGACGCAGGGCGCCTGCCCGATCAAGGTGCTGGAATACATGGCATCCTCGCGACCGCTAATCGCCTCGAACATGCCGATCGTGCGCGAGCTCGTCCGCGAGGATGTGGACGCCTTGCTCTTCTCCCCGAACGACCCCGACGATCTGGCGCGGCAGGTGCTTGTGTTGCTGAATGATCTTGAGTTATCGAAACGTTTGTCAGAATCTGCCACTGAGCGCGCCCTGACCCAATTCACCTGGCATGCCGCGCAGAAGAAGCTCGTAAAGGTTTACAAGAAACTTTTGGGCAATTAGAACTATTTCTCTTGCGGCAGAGCGAATACTTTCGATACTTCCTCAGGGATGGCACGCGGCGCGCCCGTCTTTGCATCGACAAAGACCCAGTCCGTTTCGCCTTTGACGAGAACCTTGCCATCCGATTTGCGAACGAATTCATACTTGCGCAGTGACCTCACGCGCCGGACGTTTTCCACCCAGGTCTTGATCTCGATCTCTTCTCCTGCAAACGCAGGGAGGAAGTATTCGATCTTATGCTCACGAATGAACCAGGTTGCCTCATTCCCCTGGGCTTCGATGCCGCCAATGGAGGCGTAATGTTCGACGGCGATATCCTGCATCCATTGGACGTACGCCACGTTGTTCGCATGTCCGTTTTCGTCGATGACATTACCGGGAATAGTGAACGAACGAGTGTAAACACGACTT
>DASTJG010000445.1:0-9260 GCA_035716785.1 Anaerolineales bacterium | reverse complement strand
CGGCGTGAAAGCCGCCCACTCCGCGGGAATCTTCGTGGTCGCTGTCCCCAATCCGACCACTTCCTTGCTGACGATCGAGAACGCGAATCTCACCGTCTCTTCCCTTGCCGATCTGCCTCTACCGGAGTTGTTGAGTAAAGTACAATAGAGTCGCCAAACGATTGGAGGGCACGATGACGACTCAAAAAGCTTGTCCTGAGGTACGAAGGATCAAGTGGCAGGGGATTGTTTCCAAGTATGCTTACCCCGAAACCTGGCGTAGTCTGTGGCAGGTCTTCACATCGCTGATCCTGTTCCTGGTAATGTGGTACCTGATGTACCGCAGCCTCGAAGTGGGATACTGGCTGACCCTGATCCTGGCCGTTCCAACGGCAGGATTCATGGTGAGAAGTTTCATCATCTTCCATGATTGCTGTCATGCGTCCTTTTTCAGAACGGTCAAAGCCAACGACCGCCTGGGACTGGTGCTGGGTGTGTTCATGCTGACACCCTACTATTCCTGGAAGCATGACCACGCCGTGCATCACGCCACCGCCGGTGACCTCGACCGGCGCGGTGTCGGCGATGTGTACACCATGACGGTGGAGGAATATCTGGCTGCGCCGTGGTACAAGAAAGTGGGCTATCGCATCATGCGCAACCCGATGATCATGTTCACGATCGGGTCTTTTCTCGTCTTCACGGTTACGCATCGGTTCTGGCGGCCCGGCGCGGGCAAGCGCGAACGCAGCAGCGTGATCTGGACGAACATCGCCATCGCGGCAGTGATAGGGTGGATCATGCTGGAGATTGGCTGGCAGGCATTCCTGCTGGTGGAACTTCCCATTTTGCTGATCGCCACTTCGGCGGGCGTATGGATGTTCTACGTCCAGCATAACTTCGCCCCGAGCTACTGGGAGCGTCACTCGAACTGGGATTTCTTCACCGCTGCCATGCAGGGCAGTTCCTTCTATAAACTCCCAAAGATATTACAGTGGTTCACTGGGAATATCGGCTTCCATCACATCCATCATCTCGGTCCCAAGATCCCGAACTACAAATTGGAAAAATGCTATGAAGAGAATCCCGTTTTCCATGTAGAGCCGTTGACGATCCGTAAGAGCTTGAAATCTCTGTTCTACAGGTTATGGGACGAGAAGGATAAGATGCTGGTGGGCTGGGACGCCTTGAAAAAGTATCAGACAGAGACTGTGAAGGTCAAAGTATAAAGGAAGCGACCGGCAGAACGCGCAGGCATCGATCCGCTGGATGTCATTCGAATGTGAAACAATCTGGAATTGTCAAATGCCTCTGTATCAGAGGTGTTTGATGATCATCGCACCAGATTCCTTCTTTAATACCAGTAGAAAACGTTCATCTAACCCTAACATTGCTATCAGACTTGTCGTTGGCTGGCTGGCTTGATAAAGTACAATACAGGGACTAGCTTTACCGGAACTTTATTGGAGGTTGCAATGTCGACTCAAAAATTCAAATGGCAGGGGATCGTTTCCAAATATGCTTACCCCGAAACATGGCGTAGTTTATGGCAGGTCTTCAACTCGGTGATCCCATTCCTGGGCATGTGGTACGTGATGTACCGCAGCCTCGAAGTGGGATACTGGCTGACGCTGTTTCTTGCCGTTCCAACCGCCGGATTCATGGTGAGGTGTTTCATCATCTTCCATGATTGCTGTCATGGTTCGTTCTTCAGAAGCATGAAGGCCAATGACCGGCTTGGACTGGTGCTCGGTGTGCTGGTGCTGACGCCGTTTTATCAGTGGAAGCATAGCCATGCCATTCACCACGCGACGGCCGGCGACCTCGACCGGCGCGGCATTGGTGATGTGTACACGATGACTGTGGAGGAATATCTGGCTGCACCCTGGTACAAGAAAGTCGGTTACCGCATCATGCGCAGCCCGCTGATCCTGTTCACAATTGGTTCGTTTATCGTCTTTACCATCACGCATCGCTTCTTTGAAAAAGAGTCCGGGAAGCGCGAACGCAGCAGCGTGATCTGGACGAACATCGCCATCGCGGCAGTGATAGGGTGGATCATGCTGGAGATTGGCTGGGCGGCTTTCCTGCTGGTGGACGTCCCGGTCCTGCTGTTGGCCTGTGGAGCGGGCGTCTGGCTGTTCTACGTCCAGCACAATTTCGACCCGACCTACTGGGAACGCCACCAGGAATGGGAGTTCTTCAACGCCGGCATGGATGGTAGTTCCTTCTATAAACTTCCAAAAGTGCTGCAGTGGTTCACTGGGAACATTGGTTTCCATCACATTCATCACCTCAGCCCGAGAATTCCAAATTACAAGCTCGAGAAATGTCACAACGAGAACCCTGTCCTTCAGGTCCCGCCGCTGACGCTGCGGCACAGCCTGAAGTCTTTGTTCTTCCGATTATGGGATGAAAAGGAAAAGATGCTGGTGGGCTGGGGTGCCTTGAAGAAGTATCAGACAGAGACTGTGAAAGCGAAGATATAACGAAGAAGAGACTGGTAAAGCCAGTCTCTTCTTCGTGTTTTGATATTTGTCAGTCAGAACGACGCGACCGCTGCCTCTACTGTGTCATAGACCTCGACATATTGAGTGACCCCGGCGATCTCCAGCAGTTCACGAATGAGCGCGGGCCCGGCAATCTTGAGATGCTTGTCATGATCCGTAGACAACATTTTGTGGACGATTACAATCGCACGGATCGCGATGCTGGTGAGGGAGGCAGCCTGGGTCAGGTCGATGACCAGATCACGCGTTCCCTTGTCATAGGCTTCTTTGGCAGTCTCTTCCAGTTCAGCAAAGTTGTCCAGGTTGATACGGTCCTGCAAATGGAAGACGGTGACAGGCACTCGTCCCTGGGCCTGCGAGATTTTGACAAGGCTCATGTTTCTCTCCATTGGCGGATAAATGATTTGTGCAATCATACCCTAAAGTGATCCCTGATTTTCTGCAACTTCGGAAAATTTTATTCGTAAGCCAAGTAGTACTTTCTTCCTTCTGAAAGGATCTCCTCATGAACCCTCAACGTGTCTTCCACGCAATCTTTGCTTTTCTTCTTTTATCTGCGATTGTTTTAGCAGGTGTAACACCCGTTTCGGCACAGGCAGCCAGCGACGGTCCGAGCGACCCGGCGGAGCTGGAAGCCTTCATGGATGGACTGATGGCTGCCCAGATGACCGAGAAGCACGTGCCGGGCGCGGTGGTTGTGGTTGTAAAAGATGGCAGGGTGTTCTTCTCCAAGGGATACGGGTACGCCGACCTCGAAGCGCGGGCGCCGGTCGACCCGGAGACCACCCTCTTCCGGCCCGGTTCCGTTTCCAAGCTCTTCGTGTGGACCTCGGTCATGCAGCTGGTGGAGCAGGGCAAGCTTTCGCTGGATACGGATGTCAATGAATATCTGGATTTCACGATCCCCGAGGCTTACCCAGAACCTGTCACACTTAAAACGTTGCTGACGCACACTCCCGGGTTCGAGGATAAAGGCGAAGACCTGTTCGTGCTCAAGCCGGAGAAGCTCATTTCGCTCGAGGCATATCTCAAGAAGAACGTTCCCGCGCGCGTCTTCCCGCCGGGAAAAGTCGGCGCGTATTCCAATTACGGGACCGCGTTGGCTGGGTACATCATCGAGCGCGTTACCGGTATGCCGTTTTATGTGTATGTGGAAGAGAATATTTTTGGACCGCTGGGAATGGCGCACGCTACCTTCCGGCAGCCACTCCCCGCGGAGATAGCTGCAGATATGTCGAGCGGATATAACTATTACAACGGTGGGTACGTCAAGGGCGGGTTCGAATATGTGGTCGGCTACCCGGCAGGTGCATTAAGCGCCTCCGGGCTGGATATGGCGAAGTTCATGATCGCGCATTTGCAGAATGGACGCTACGGTGAAGCGCAGATCCTCAAAGAGGAAACTGCCAGGCAAATGCACAGCCAGTTATATACCGCCGACCCGCGCATCGACGGCATGGCCTATGGCTTTTTCGAGAATGTGGTCAACGATCAATACATCATCTCGCATGGCGGAGATACGATCCTGTTTCATACCGGTCTGTATCTGTTCCCTGAACAGAATCTCGGCTTCTTCATCTCCACCAACGCGGTGGGTGGAGCCGGCGTCGCGGACGCAGTTGGGCGCGCGTTCGGTGACCGTTACTTCCCGGTCCCGATGGGGAAACCTGCCGACCCGGTCCCCACAGCCGATTTCGACTCACGTATGGCAAAGTATGTCGGTGAATATTATTCAGCCCGCAGCAATTTCAGCGGCTTCGAAAAGATCCTGGCGTTGTTTACACCCATCTCGGTAACAGTGGATGAAAATAAGAACGTGATCCTGTCTATGGCGGGAGAGGCAACCCAATATGTGGAGGTCGAGCCGGGCCTGCTGGTCAATCGCGAACACCCGGACGACAAGATCGTGATGAAAGAGGAGGCTGGCCAGATCACTCTGCATCCAACCGCTCCATTTGTCTTTATCAAAAGGCCCTGGCAGGCATCCCTGGGACTGCACCTGCTGATCCTGGTCGGCGGCGCGCTGCTGTTCCTGATCACATTCTTCCGCTGGCTGGTTTCCTTCTTCGCAGGTCTGTTCAGGCGCGAACCGCGCCCGCTCCTCTCGCGGCTGGCCCGTCTGACCGGCGGACTCTTTGCCCTGGTGTATTTGACCATCTTCCTGGTACTCATGGTCGTTCTGATGGATGTGAACCCGGCTTACGGAGTCCCCAACATATTTTTTGAGACGCCTGCCGGGATCGGTACGTTCATGTCCCTGCCCATCGCCCTGGGTGTTTTAGCGCTCCTGATGGCACTGTTCGCTCTGATCGCCTGGGTCAAGCGCTTCTGGACGTTCGGCGCCCGCCTGTCCTATACTTTCCTCACTCTGTTTGCATTTGCCATCGTCTGGTCGATGGTGTACTGGAATCTTTTGCTCTAAGACGCGAGATAAATAAATAGCCTCCCGCCGAAAAGAAAACTTCAGCGGGAGGTTTTTATTTCCGTCAAACCGGTCAATCCGCGCTGACCGGCGGTACGCCGCGTTCCGGCAGTTGTTCTGTCAATTCTTTGTGTGGAGTGAAAAAGACGACAACCAGAGCCAGTGCCGCCGCGAAGAAGGCGATCACGAACACTGCATGGATGGCATTTGCCATGGCGAGGCGCGCGCCCTCGGCAATGACCACCTCCGAGCCGGGTAGCGGGTCGAGCAACTGCCTCACCAGGCCCGGGTCGAGATGAGCGGCGGCCAGGTTCGCAGCGAGCCGCGTGCTCAACGCCGCGCCCATCACACTGACGCCGAGAGTCCCGCCCATCGAACGGCTGAATTGCAGCATTGACGTGGCGGTACCCAGTTGCCGTCGTTGCACACTGGTCTGCACGGCGATCAGGAACGCGGGGATGGAGAGTCCCATGCCGATACCCATCAATGCAACGAAGACCATCAGACTGACCCGACTGGTCTCCATCCCGGCCTGCGACATCAGAAACGCGCCGACCGCGAGGCATGCCGTGCCGATCACGCCCAGTTTGCGATGACCGATGATCAACAGCAGGCGCGTGCCAATGATGCTGGCTGCCACCCAGCCGAGGAGCATCGGTGTGATCGTAATGCCGGCTTCCGTGGCGCTCGTCCCCAGCACGGCTTGCACGAACAACGGGATGAAGGAGACGCTGCCAAACATCGCCCAACCGGACAGGATGCCGTGCGCGGTGGCAATCGAAAACAGGCGCTCGCGGAAAAGCGGTAACGGCAGGATCGGGTCGGCGGCGCGGCGCTCCACCCACAACAGCAGGATGAAGAGCGCGACGGCAGCGATGATCAGAATCCAACTGGCTATCCCGGTCATCATTAAGCCGAGCAGTAACATCACTACACTAACTGTCAGCAGCGCCGCGCCGGCATAATCGATGGCGGGGCGTTCGTGACCGTGGGACTGCTCCCGCCACGCCAGCGCGACCAGCGCCGCGCCCAGCAGCCCGGGCATCACGTTGATGTAGAAGATCCAGCGCCAGGAAAGTTGATCGACAAGGAAACCTCCCAGCAGAGGACCCACAATGGATGAGACTCCCCAAACGCCCGAGAACCATCCTTGCATCCTGGCGCGCTGTTCGAGGCTGAACATCTCACCGATCAGGATAAACGCCAATGGCAGGATGCCGCCCGCGCCCAGACCCTGCAGGGAGCGTGCCGCGATCAGCTGGGTCATGTTTTGGGCAAGCCCACTCAACATGGAACCAGCCAGGAAGATGGCCATTGCAAAGACATACAATTTGCGGCGGCCATAAATATCGGAAAGTTTGCCGTACAGCGGAACGGTGGTGGTGGAGGTAAGCATGTAGGCCGAGAAGACCCACGAGTAATGTTCCAACCCGCCCAACTGCCCGACGATGGTCGGCATGGCCGTGGCAACGACCGTCGATTCCATCGAGGCGAGAAACAGACTGAGCATGATCCCAGCCGTAACAAGAATAATGCGATTACGTGACATTCAAACCTTTTATTACTCGATTTCTAAAGTTGTGCGTTCTATGATATGACAGTGGAAGACAACAGGGTCAAGCTTGCTTAAACCCGGTTGTGACCAGTCGCGTCAACGGTGGTTTGCCAATGGGATACACATTGAACCCGATCTCATAAAGTTTTTTGTGATCGAGGAGATTTCGTCCATCGAAGAGAAAAGCGGGCTTGACCATCGAGTTGTAGATTCTTTCATAGTCCAGCTGAGTATATTGCGGCCATTCTGTGAGAATAGCAATTGCATGAGCACGATCGGAAGCAACATAAGGGTCGGGTTCGAATGTTACGCGTTTTGCCAACTCGCCGAGATCATAGCAGGCATTCTCCAGCGCATGTGGATCAGTCGTCACAATGTCGGCTTGCTCTTCCAGCAAGGCGCGGCAAACCTCCAGGGCGGGCGATTCGCGCGTGTCGTTTGTGTTGGCTTTGAAGGCTGCTCCAAACAAGGCAATGCGTTTGCCCGCGACAGTATTGAACATGGATGTAACCATATTCGCTGCAAAACGCGCCTCTTGATATTCGTTCATGGCTACGACCTGTTCCCAATATCTGGCAACTTCAGGCAAGCCATAGTGCTCGCATAAATACACCAGATTCAAAATATCTTTCTTGAAGCACGAACCCCCAAAACCCACGCTTGCCCGCAGGAAATAACGGCCGATGCGCGCATCGCGCCCGATAGCGTTCGCCACCTCATTGATATCCGCTTCTGTTTTCTCGCAAAGAGCGGAGATGGCATTGATCGAGGAGATGCGTTGAGCGAGAAAAGCATTGGCAACCAATTTGGATAACTCGCTGGACCAGAGATTCGTTGTAATGATCCGGTCGCGCGGGACCCATTGCGCGTACATCTTAACCAGCCTCTCGACTGCCTTTTGCCCTGATTCTGTTTCCCGACCACCGATCAGCACCCGGTCAGGATTCTGCATATCACGCACAGCAGTCCCTTCCGCCAAAAATTCAGGGTTGGATAATATATCAAAATGGAGTCCCTTACTGTTGGAATTGAGGATTCTCTCCATCGCCTCGGCTGTTCGAACAGGCAGTGTGCTTTTCTCCACCACGATTTTTGATGAGGTTGAATTTTCCAGGATCTGGCGGGCCGTCTTTTCCCAATATTGCAGATCAGCCGCCCTGCCCGCACCCTGACCGAATGTCTTGGTGGGGGTATTCACACTGACAAATATGATGTCAGCTTCCGCAATTTGATGATTGATGTCCGTAGAGAAGAACAGATTCTTATCCCGGGTTTGGCGGACGATCTCATCCAGCCCCGGTTCGTAAATGGGAAGATGATCGGACTGCCATGCCGCAATACGGGCCTCGTTGATGTCAACGACAACAAACCGATCTTCGGGGCAATGGCTGGCAATGATCGGCATGGTTGATCCGCCCACATAACCTGCTCCAATGCAGAGGATATTTGTCATAGGATATTTCCCTTTCGTTTTTTTCTGGATCTTCTCCTATGGAATGCACAGGAGATCTGCTCATCTGTTTGCCCGCCGGGACGGGCAGTCTGAGCGGTGTTACCGGATATGACTAGGCAATCATACCGCAGAAAAAGAAGAGGCTGGTGAGAGCCAGTCTCAAGGGGTGCACTAAAAGTTTGTAAGAGTCTTTTGCCGGAAGGAGAAAATTAACCACGGAGACACGAAAACACGGAGAAAAGCGTCTCAAAAACTCCGTGCCTTAATGTCTCCGTGGTTTGCTCTCCTGGGCTATCTACAACTTTTGAGTGCTCCCGTCTCAAGTCTCAGGAGTACGCAACATCAGAAACATAATGTCACTCTGAGCGTAGCGAAGAGTGACATACCAGGTGTATCCTCGAAGGTAGGCACCCTCCAATCTCTGGTAGTCACGCTTGAGGCGTGACCTACATGCTCATCAGCGCTTCAATATCCCTGACATGATCATTGCGGTGCAGGGACCGGTTCATGCGGAACTGTGTGGAGGTAGCCTCGATGTGTTCCTCGACCTGTTTCACAAACTCAGGCGTGAGCGCCGCGAGTTCGGCATCCAGTGCTTCCGCGGAGGACAGGCAAAGCTCAATAGCCCGGCGCGGGTCGAGGGCATGGCACAAAACCTTGAGCGCGTCGTTGACTGCAGCCGAGTCGATGGGAGAGGGATCGAAACCTGTCTCCTTCCAGCGCTTCAGGATCACAAGCATGCGCTGGTCCCAGAAGGCGATGTGAGCCAGCAGCGCGGCAATCGTCCAGCCATAGTCGGTGGAGCGAACCAGGTCCTGATCGGTCAGTTTGCGAACAAGGGTCTCCAGCCGCTGGCGGGATGCAGTGTTTTCTTGAGCAAAGGGGAATGTCATAAATTACTCCTGAGTGGATGATTTCGTCTCGGTCAACCAGTGACAGCCTCCGCTTGCCAGATACCCGGATAATCAACAACGAAACCTGATCGATTCGCTTTGAGTTCCGCGACGAACTGACCACCCGCGCTTTCATATCGATAAGTGGTTTCATCCAGGCGGCGATACTGCTGCGGGAGCAGCTCCAGCTTGAAGCTTGGGAAACGCAGCCAGGCAGCTTTGACCTCGGCTGCTTCTCCGATTGCCAAATGTAGACGGCGAATGGGCAGAAGGTTCGTCGACGGGCTGAAGTTGAGGTCGATATCGATGCAGCCTTCTACCTCCGGCTGCTCGACTTCATTGAGCCACCAGTATCCGGCGGTATCTGTTCCAATTCTGATGTTGACCACGTTATTCCCTACCCAGCCTTTCACATTCGCGGACAGGGTCTGCCAGGTTTCGTCGCAGA
>DASTJG010000444.1:0-2511 GCA_035716785.1 Anaerolineales bacterium | reverse complement strand
GAATAAAATTTCCGGGGAATGAATAAATCCCGGTAAAAATTCCACGAGATGGCGGTCGCCCGCCGCGGCAAGAATCCCGAAGCGCTGGAACAACGCAAACTTGACCTGGTCCGCGCTGTGGAACCAGTCGTTCCAGCTTTCCACTTCTGCTTGTGTGTACGTGCGGAGTGTCCCGGATTGTTCCAGGTGATGCTTCAATAGATCGAGCAGATCGTGTCCCTGATAGGTTGCCCGGTCCACCCAGGTGAAGTGATTGATCCCCAGCACATTGACCCGTATCTCACTTCGAGCGGGCGGTTCAATGTTCAGGTACTGCCCGGCAATCCGTGCCAACATTCGTTGTGTGGAAAAAACCTCGTGACAACAGCCAAATACCTTGAGTCCCGGCGCCACACGGGTAAGCGTCCGTGTGCAGATGCTCATCGGGTTGGTGTAATTGATCACCCAGGCATCCGGACAGAATGCCGCGATGGCTTCCGCAAACTCCCTGTATGTGCTGGCCGAGCGAAACCCACGGATGAGACCCGGCGCGCCGGTTGTATCGCCCACCGGGAAGTAAAGTCCGTATTCCTCTGCCAGCACGATCTCTTCTGCCATTAACTCCAGCGGGCCAGGCTGAATGGAGATGATGACAAAATCCGCGTTCTGTAATGTCTCCCTCAAGGTAGAGACAGCAGAGTAATGCCAGCGTGATACAACACCAGGCTGACCCTGTATCCAATTGCCCAGTTGTTCATTGAGGCGTGCAGAGTCCATGTCGATATCGTAGAGCGCGACTTCGCCTGTGAGATCAGGGCAAAGCGCAAGGTCGATCATCAACTTGCGCGCCCAATCGCGGCTTCCACCGCCGACATAGGCAATTTTGAGAGGGATAAGTATGGCCATTTTGAAAGTAAGGAAAATGATGAATATGTTTGCGCTTCCCGATAGAACACCGGGACTTCGCAGCACGAGTATCAAGGTTTCAGAGAAAGGCGGGCGGCGCAAAGCGTGCCGCCCGCCTTTTTTCGCTACATTGGGCGGTTACTCAATGAAACCGGTATCGGTCAGCGTCTTTAGAGCCGCCGCTTCCAAATCCTTTGCGCCGAGAGAATCGAGGCCGGCAACATACTCAGCCCAGCTCTCTTCAGTCAATGGCTTCTGTCCAAGTACGAACTGGACGATGTTCTCGCTGTAGAAGCGGACAAAGTCAGCAGCATTGGCAGGCGGGTTGATGACAGCTGCACCACTTGAATTGGTGTAAGCCTGCTTCTGGAATGCTGCGTAGTACGCCAGCGGGTCCATATCGCGGCCGTTGGCGGTCTTGTATGCGATATAGCGGGCTTTCAACTCGATATCCGAGAAGATGTAGACCATGTTGGCAAGTTGCGTCAGCGGTTGAGCTTCCTTGGCGGTCCACTTATCAGCATCTGCGAGCCCTTCGGTGGTGACGTAACCATTGGCATCCAGCTTGTAGTTCACGCCTTCCTGTCCAAAGGCGATCAGCATGTACCCATCGGTGGCCATCCATTCGAGCAGGCGGGCGATCGCGGGGCCTTTACCTTCATCCATGGCCCGTTGTGAGACTGCATAGATACGAGCCGGGCTGATCGTCACACCGGCCGAGCTGGCGCCATCCGGACCTTTCGGAGGATCGAAGGCAACCCACTGACCATCCGGGAAGTTGGCATCGAAATCGGCATAGTTGGATTTATTTGCCAGGGCAGCAAAGTTCTCCTGCATGATGCCGCACTTGCCCTGTTTCCAGTGAGCGCGGAATTCATCCTTCTTGAGGGTCGGCCAGTCGGGGTCGATCAAACCTTCATCGTTCAGAGTCCTGATGAATTCAGTGGCTTTCATATAATTCGGATCGCGCACATTCAAGCCAAAGCTATCCTTGCTGCTCAGGTTCCATGTGCCGGCCACACCGTAGGCTCCGTAGATGAAGTCAAAGCGGGGGCCAAGACCGGCAGCATTCAAACCGGAACCATCAATGAAGGCGCATAAGCCGTAGGTATCCTTCTTGCCATTGCCATCCGGATCATCATTCGTGAATGCTTTGGCGACGGTCAGAAACTCATCAAGAGTCTTGGGGGCTTCTAGTCCCACTTTGTCCAGCCAGTCCTGGCGGATGACCATGGCGTCCGTTTGGGCCATCTGCCCGGGGTCAGGCAGGGCATACATCGCTCCGTTATAGACCACCTGATTGTTGCGATTGGGGTCGCTATAATGGGTCTTGGTGCGTTCCGGCATCAAGGGCAGCAATTCTTCCACATTGGCGGTCAGTCCTGCTTCGGTGATCTTGTACCAGGTATCGCGGTTGACAAAGAACAGATCGGGCAGGGAATTGCTGGCGGCGGCTGTATTGATCTTGGTATCCTGGTCAGCCTGGGTGCCGGGGAGCAATACCACTTTCAGGTTGATATTGAGCTCATCTTTGACGATTTGATACACAACCCAGTCATCAGGCGGCGGACCTGCTTCGGTTACACGGGCGCCGACCCAGATCTCGAGGTCAACGGGTGCTTCCGG
>DASTJG010000443.1:0-11233 GCA_035716785.1 Anaerolineales bacterium | reverse complement strand
CACATCGGGCTGGGACCCGGATTCCATGCCGGAGTCAACTGTCACGCTGCGATCGAGACTCGCCGCAGTCACACGCTCGGGCGCGTCTATTGGAACGAACCAACCCAACCTGATTCCGGTCAACCCGAGGGCGACCCGCGCCGCGTTCTGCGCGCGCCGAGTGACGGAGTGCTCATCGGGCACAAACGAATCGGCGAACATTGCGAACCTGGCGTACTCATCGCTGAAGTCCTTTCACAAATCGACAATCGTAAATCGACAATCGTAAATCCTATACGGGGTGTGCTGCGCGGATTGATCCGTGACGGGGTTTATGTGACTAAAGACCTGAAAGTCGGCGATGTCGATCCGCGCGACGATCCCAGGGCATGCTTCCTGGTTTCCGATAAGGCTCTGGCGATTGGTGGGGCTGTACTGGAGGCGATATTGACCAGGGAGGATATACGGGAAATACTTCTCACCACAAAGGAACACTAAGGAGCACGAAGATTTACAATCCCTAAAAAAAGTGTGTTCACCCGTGGCAAAGAAAAGGGTTAATCCCAACTCATAAAGGACTTGCACGGTAACTTAAATCGTCGTATCCTTGCTTGAAATGGCTCTCGAAACTGCTTTTCGGCGATTTTCGCTTCTGCCGGGTTTCATCCAAACGGGGAACGGAGAGCCGCGCAAGGCGCACTGGCTGGGCGACAAACAGTCCACGGCCCCGCAGCAGGACCAGAATCAACACAGACAGGATGACCGCCCCCCGCAGCCGCGGGATACGCGCGGTTACCGCGACCTGGCCAGCCTCACGCTCGGCGAGGTGGACGACGCCTACAATCATTTCAAACACCAACTGGTTCCCTCCCCCGCTGAAGCCTGGATCGCGAAGAACTATTTTTGCCAGATACCGCTCAAGCGTAGAGGCGAAGAGCGCCCGCCGGTCGTGTTTGGGCGCGTCAGGACCTGCTATCCCAGTGATGGTTATATCAATAATGTCGAAGAGTTAGAAATGTATTTCCCGCGCCGGGATGCAGCGCCGGACATCCTGCATATTCGCTTCGATGATATCAATCTGCAAAAGCCTACCCTGAGTTATTGTATTGGGGTGAAGTCTTATCTCTCCGAGGAGGAGATGGCAGATTTCTCGAGCTCAGAAAATATTTTCCTTGAAAAGGGATTTGCGCCGCTCTACGAAACCGGCTACATCGATCTGTTGGACGTGAACGAGCAAAATCACATGTCATTACCCTGGCTGTACGTCCTCGGCTCAGGCTGGTTTGCATCCATTCCTGATTCGGTCCAGCCGGAGATCAGGGAACAATTGCGGAACCTGGTGCGTTGGAAGAAAACCATCCTCAACTATCATCCGAGGCGCTATTCGCTTCAGGTCCAATCGCTCAATGAAGAACTTGATTTCCAGTACGGTTTTACGGAGCATTATCTGGTCGCGCCGCAGGATACCGAACAGGCGCTGAGGAAGGTGGAGGAAGGTTTCGGGGAATTGTTTACGCGCGAAATGGGTAATACGCTCACCACGAACCCCGCAAATAGCGGGGCAGGTGGCACAAAGTAGCACTAAGGTTTAAGAAAAGCCACGGATTGCACGAATTCTCACGGAAAATAAGTCCGCGCCAATCAGTGTAATCCGTGGCGAATGATTCTCAAACAGGTTGCTTCCCGAAGGCTCGCAACGACATGTTACTTTACAGAAATGGGTCGGACGTGCTGGACGATCTCTTTCACCAGTTCCAGGTCGCCTTCACCGCTGAGCACAAGATATTGGTCACCAAGGGCAGTGAACAGGAAAAGGGCAATCCCGCCAGGTGTTTGGATGGTGAATTGCACAGCCGGCAGTCCCTGCTCAAGGATAAGTTCCCCTTCTTCCAGGATCGTAAAACCAGAAGCCTCCCAGGCAGTTTTGCGAGTGGCAACATAGGCCGCAAGGTCATTCTTCGGGTCCCATTGATAGATCGTGGCAGAGACGCGCGTTGCACCTTCAGGCAGGCTCTCCAGGTTTGCGAGGTCGGGTGAAGACAGAAATTGCACTTGCGAACCGCGCTCGCCCACCATCGCATCGGTCACCGTCCAGTCAGCAGGATAATCGAGAGCGAAGCCAGATGTCTCATCAATGTAGGTCTGTGACTCAAAGGACACGGCGGGGAGCTTCGGAACTGGTACAACCTCGGTTGGCACGCCGACGGGTTCGGTCGCGGTCGGCAGCGCAGGATCCTCCGTTTCCACAGGCACGGGCACTGCACAAGCCGAAAGCAGGGTCACGATCAGGGTTAAAAATAAAAATACTCGTTTCATCTTCTCTCCAGGTATAAGTTGATAGGAAAAGGACGGTGGACAAAGAAGAAAGTTCCTGTCAAACCCCACAGTTACCGTCATTGCGAGCGAAGCGAAGCAATCTCACGTGGGATTGCTTCGTCGTGCCGCCGAGCCTCAAACGGCGAGTGCGCCACTCCTCGCAATGACAGGTCATCGAATTTGGGGAGGGCTGGGGTGGGGCCGGGGCTTGCTCAATTGCATAATTTCTTGTATCCTTGCTTTATGGCTACAAATAAGAATAAGCCCTTAAAGGTTACTGCACTTAATCAATTTACCTGGATACCGATCTACCAGGAACTGGCAGCGGAGCTGGCGAGGTGGGAAAACAGACAGGGAGAGCTGATCTCGTTTTTGGAAGATCTGCGCTCGCAGGGATACGTCATCACCCCGCTGCAGGACAAGGATGCCGAGGGGGCGCGCTTCCTGCTGCGGGAGATCGATCCGTTCACGTTTTTCGGCGTCTTCAACCGGCGGATCGGATACGACCAGCGCCTCGCCATCCTTGCACAGATCAAACAGCACTTTAACTTACAAAGCGACCTGCCGGAAGACTTCAACGGTGTGCCGGTCCTGAACAACATGCGCTCGTGGTTTTTCCCCAACCAAACGTCCAGGGACATAAATGATATCGCTCGCCTGTGGCGGGTGTTCCAGCTCGCATTGGAGGATAAACCCCTCGAAAATTCGAATTTCCTTCAGGCGTTCGATGAAGCCCTGGAGGTCAAACAGACCAATGTCAATCTCACCATGGGATTGTTCTGGATCCGCCCCGAGACCTTTTTGAGCCTGGACGAAACCGACCGCGACTACCTGGGCGTGCGCCTGCCCTCTCGCGGACTCAGCGCAAAATTCTATATTGACACGATCAAATCCGTGCGAGAAGGCGGCAAGTCATTCCCGGAAGTTTCGCTGGCCGCCTGGGGCGTGGAAAACGAACGGATGCGGAAGGTTGCCGAAGCAAAGGAAGCCAGGTACCGCGCCTGGGGCGGGATCAATTACTGGCTGGTCGGCGCGTATTGGGATGACCGCGACCCCGCCGATCAGACCGAGCGCTTTCTGGCGGAAGGCATCTGGGAAAACGGGTATAAGAACCGCTACATCAACGATGTCATGTCCATGCAGGTCAACGACAAGATCGCCATCAAAGCTGCCTCCACCCAGCGCGCCGACCTGCCATTCGATGCCCACAACAAGACCGTCTCGCGCATGACGATCAAGGCGGTGGGCACCATCGTCGCCAACCGGGAGGACGGCAGGATCGTCGAAGTGGAATGGGATCCGAACTTCGAAGAAAAGCCCTGGTATTTTTATACCAACCGCAGCACGATTTGGCGTTTGCGGACGGATGAGAATTACAGGCTGAAGGAATATGCTGAAAAGCTGAAGGACTTCGTCTGGTATGACAAGGAACAGGATTATGACTGGTTCCTGAATCACCAGCTGAATACCAGTGACACCGACCAGGTCCTTTCTGAATTCATCGAAGTGACCAAACCTCCCTACAGCATCGACGATATGATCGCCTCGGGCGTCTTCCTGACAAAGGAAGAGCTGGAACACATCCTTGAACGCCTCCAGTCCAAGAAGGCCATGATCCTGCAGGGACCGCCCGGCGTGGGTAAGACGTTCATCGGGCGCAAGCTGGGCTACGCGCTGATGAACGAAGTGGACATGGACCGCCTCGAAATGGTGCAATTCCACCAGTCCTACTCCTATGATGATTTCGTGCGCGGCTATCGCCCGGTACCGGGAAAGGCGGCGAGTTTCGTTTTACAGAACGGCATCTTCTTCGAGTTCTGCCAGAAAGCCATCCGCGACCCGGACCGCGAATACGTCTTCATCATCGATGAGATCAACCGCGGCAACCTCAGCCAGATTTTTGGGGAACTGCTGATGCTGATCGAGTCGGATAAACGCGGACCTGAGTTTGGGCTGCCACTGGCATACCGCACCGAGGACGAGCCGCACTTCTACGTGCCGCCCAATCTGTACGTGATCGGCCTGATGAACGTGGCAGACCGTTCGCTGGCAATGGTGGATTACGCCATGCGCCGTCGCTTTGTCTTTATCACGCTGAAGCCGCAGTACGAGAGTGAACTCTTCCAGCAATGGTTGTCCGAACGCAGCATGAGCCCCGACCTGGTGCAATTGATCGTCGATCGTATGACAAGACTGAACCGCGCGATCCGCGAAGACCCGCTGCTGGGGGAAAACTATGAGATCGGTCACAGCTTCTTCCTGCCTAAAGGAGATAATTTTGCAGGGCTCGATAAAAGCTGGTATCGCCGGGTGGTACGCACGGAGATCATTCCCCTGCTGAAGGAATATTGGTTCGATAACCCCAAGCGGGCGGAAGAGGCCGAGAAGAGACTGCTGGCGTAGGCGGTTCCGTCATTGCGAGGAGGGCTTCGCCCGACGAAGCAATCCCACACCGTATAAATGAGATTGCTTCGGTCGTCCGAAGGGCTCCCTCGCAATGACAGACAGTTTAGATATGGTTGATTCTCAAGACCCCCAAATTCAATTTACCGAATACGGCATTCCCATCCGTAATCTATGGCATATGCTGTTGTACGCCTGGAACGAGACGCCGCTCAAACACGAGTGGACCCTGGAAGCTGTGGACCAGGCGCCCACATTGGATGCGCTGCTGGGCTCTGTCCTGATGAAGCTGGTACAACAGCGCTTACGCATCGGTTTGGAACATGATTATGTAGAGGAAAAACGAGAGCTGAGTGGTGGGCGCGGTCGGATCAACTTTGCCGAAAGCCTCAAGAAACGTTCCCTCGAACGCGGACAGTTGTTCTGTGAATTCCATGGATATAGTTCCAATTCGCTGAAGAACCAGATCATCCGCAGCACACTGGCACGGCTCGTGAAGGTCGGTCAATTCGGATCCTTCGACAAGCTCAGGACGGCATCGGAAACGCCCGCAGTTCAAGAACTTCGGCAGCGACTGCAACGCTTGTTACGCGACCTAGACGGCATCGACTTCATTGAGTTAACGCCGGAATTGATCCGCAGGCAGTCCCTCGGGCGCAATGACCACGACTATCGCCTGATGCTCGCGATCTGTGATCTGATCCTCCAGCGCACGATGCCCAATGGACCCGGCGCAGATGCTATCGTCCCTGTGGTCGACCGCGAGGAACTGGTGTTGTACAACGTCTACGAGCGGTTCGTCGCTAACTTCTACCGCATCCACCTCCAAGGCTGGGAGGTCAGCGCACAGAAGCGCCTGGACTGGCACGCCCGAAACCCGAACGAGCGCCTGCCCTCCATGGTCCCCGACCTTGTTTTGCAGAAAACATCGTCCGGCCGAATATTGATCATCGATACCAAGTTCACAGTGCACAGCCTGGTCGAGAACCAGTGGGGCAAGCCGATATTCGATTCGTCGCACCTGTATCAGGTGTATGCCTATTTGAAATCGCAGGAACATTTATCGGAGGCGCACCGCAACGCAGTCGGCATCCTGCTCTACCCAGCCGTGCGCGCCAGGCTTTCAGAACGGATCGAATTGCGCGACCATGTGATGCGGATCGAGTCCGTTGACCTCGCCGCGCCGTGGCAGGAAGTGGAACGGCAGTTGCTGGAAATCGTAGTCTCGCCCTGACCCGCTCAGAGCAATGATCCCTCACTACGCCTGAATTTCCTGCCGGCAGGCACAGGTAAACGCGGCATAAATCTCGGCTTGTCCTCGAACAACTCCCCATACTCATTGTTTCTGCCGTAGGCGTCCAGCGCCTGCTCCTCCTGGCGTATGCGAGTGCGAAGCAGCAGAGCATTGGCAATGCCGAACACAGCAGAGGTGAGGTAGGCGGAGTGCACCAGCGGAACAGCTAAAATCTCCAGTTCAACCCCCAGGTAGTTGGGATGGCGTATATAGCGGTAGATGCCGCGCTGTACTGGCGCCCCTTCGGGTCCGGGCACGGTCATGACTCGCGTCGACCAGCGCCAGCCCAATGTGCGGATGGCGGTCAGGCGCAGCACCTGCCCGGCAGCGAACAGGCTGAGCGCTAAGGCAGCCAGCCGGGGATGGAATATACGCCTGCCAGCAAAGACCTCCAGCAGCATGGCGGCGAACCAGGCGGCGTGCAGAGTTACGATCCAACGATACGTCTCGGGTGCGTGCTCGCGTCCGCCGTGCTGGCGCATCTGCTGCTCGTTACGCCGGCTCAGGCGCAGCTCGAACAAGCGCTGTACGCCCAGGACTGCGACAAAGCCCGCAAACAGCAGACGCCTTACCACTGCAACAGCACCAGCTCGGCGCTGAACGCCGGACCCATCGCCATCAGCACTCCATACTCCCCCGGTTTCGGTTGCAGACGTTTCATGGTCTTATCCAGGATCAGCAGCACTGAGGCCGATGAGATGTTACCCGCCTCAGCCAGGCTTTCCCAACTTAGGGCCAGGGCTTCAGCGGGCAAGCCCAGTCCTTCCTCCAGCGCCCGGATCACCCTGGGACCGCCCGGATGCACCAGCCAGTGGTTGATGTCGGCAATGCTCAGGTTGTGTCTCTCCAGAAAGGACTCCATGCTGGGCTTTATCTCGGACTGCGCCAACCCGGCAATGTCGGCACTGAGCAGCACTTTAAAGCCGCTGTTTGTCATTTCCCAACCCATAATGTGCTCCGTCTCCGGAAAGAACTGGGACTGCGAATCGATCACCCGGGGCAGCCCCGGCTGCGCCAGAGGATGGTCATCGCCCACCATCAGCACGGCCGCGGCGCCATCACCGAAAAGTCCACTGGCGATCAGGTTCGCCATCGACAGATCATCACGTTGGATGGTCAGGCTGCACAACTCGACGGCGAACAGGATCACCGCCTCCTCCGGGTGCCCCTGCAAATAGTCCGCCGTACGGGCGATCCCTGCCGCACCGCCCAGGCAGCCCAACCCAAATAGCGGCAAGCGCTTCATGCGATGCGAAAACGGGATGCGATTCATGAGTCGTGCATCAAGTGCCGGCACGGCAATGCCCGTAGTGGAGATGGTGGTTAGCTGGTCGATTTCCTGTGGGCTCGTTTGCACCTGGTCCAGCAGGGCGCAAATCGTTTGCTCACCCAGTTTCAGCGCCGTTTCAATATAAGCATCATTCCGCTCTTCGAACGTCGTCGGTTTTTTGTAGCGTTCGAGGGGCCAGGCCAGATAGCGGCCTTTTACTTTTACACTGGTGTAGAACTGCTTCAGCGGATTCACGACAGAGGCTCGCTTCAGCTTCCATTCTTGTTGTGCGGCGGCAAGCAGTATCTCTTGCAGATAATAATTTTCCGGAAAACCGGTTTTTGTAGAAACGATCACAGGCATTTAAATCTCTTTCTGAAATCCTTGCAAGAGTGGGAGTGCTTTAGAGACAAGGTCCAGCCACTTATACGATCGGTTTCACTATAAGGTAAGAGAAGCCACCTGGCAAGAGAGAAAGTTCCACTGCTCCGGTAGGGATTCCCCTTTGAGAGTTACTCTAAGTTATCTAAAAAATACCTCCCGCACCGTCATTGCGAGCTGTCCGCTTGCAGCGGCGGCGAAGCAATCTCATTCAAAATCGCATGTATAAAAATGATCGAGAGATTGCTTCATCGGGCTAACGCCCTCCTCGCAATGACGGAAAGGTATTTTTTGAGACAAGCTCTAATAGAATGAGGTATCAGAGTCTTGCCACAGAGTTCACAGAGATTCCGAGAAAAATCTCTGAGTTCTCTGTGGGCTCGGTGGCTAAGTCCACGGAATCAGACACAACTGGCGTTACCATTTGGCTGATATAATAGAACAGATGTGCAGGTAGAGTTCAGGTTTTAGTGATTTGAGGAGCAGAGAGATGAGCCTTAGTTATGAGGAACGCTTATCGGATTCCCCGTATGTCGAAAAAGTGACGCGCGGCTGGACGACCAGCCAGGGTTCCACGATCCGCCCTGCCGAGGTCAGCTGGCATATGATTCTCACCAGGCACAGCGGCGGGACCCAATTTATGCTGGTTGGTCCCCTGGGCACATCCGGCGTGGTGACATGGGGAGGCGAAGCGGAGATCCTGTGGATCAAGTTCAAGCTGGGGGTGTTCATGCCTCATCTCCCCACCCGGGACATCCTTGAGTCGGAGCAAACCCTGCCGTATGCATCAGGCAAATCTTTCTGGCTGAAGGGTTCTGCCTGGCAATTCCCGGACTACGATAATGCCGATACTTTCATCCAAAAGCTTATGCGTGAGGAGGTGCTGGCCCACGATCCACTCGTAGAGTCCGTGCTGCAGGGGGAGCCGACCGGGATGTCACCGCGCACGGTGCGACATCGTTTCCTGCGCGCCACGGGCTTGCCGCAGGGGCATATTGTCCAGTTCGAACGCGCCCAGCAGGCAGCGAGACTCCTGCGGCAGGGATGGTCCATTCTGGATACGGTGTACGAGGCGGGCTATTTCGATCAGCCGCACCTGACGCGTTCGCTGAAGCAATTTATCGGGTACACACCCGCCCAGATCATCCGCATGAGCGGACCGGAGTTTTGCCGTTCTGTACAAGACAATGACCCGCAGCCTGAGTATGATGTGGAAGTGCTACGGGCTATATAAATATAATTTTTCGTCGTTGCGAGGGCGCCGAAGGTCCCGGCGCTCTTCCGGGGCAGCCCGAAGCAATCTCAACCATGCTGGACAAATATACATGAGATTGCTTCCCGAAGGCTCGCAATGACAGATCAAAAGGAGTTTAAGATGCAAAAGATCACCCCCTATTTATGGTTCGACGATCAGGCGGAGGAAGCTGTCAACTTCTACACATCCATCTTCAAGAACTCGAAGATCCTGAACGTCTCCCGCTACCCGGAAGGTGCCCCCGGACCGGCGGGCAAAGTCATGGTCGCCACATTCGAGCTGGATGGACAGGAATTCACGGCGCTGAACGGCGGACCTCAGTACAAGTTCACCGAAGCGATTTCATTCCTTGTCAATTGCAAGACGCAAAAGGAAGTGGATGAGCTCTGGCAAAAGCTGACCGCCAACGGCGGCGAGGAAGGTCCGTGCGGCTGGCTGAAGGACAAGTTTGGCGTCTCCTGGCAGATCATTCCCACTGCATTGGGCGAAATGCTGAGTGACCCGAATCCATCGAAAGCACAGCGCGTAATGGAAGCCATGCTGAAGATGAAGAAGATCGAGATCCCGGTCCTGCAGCAGGCCTACGCACAGGGATAGAGCCCGCCTGGTTACCGTCATTGCGAGGGCGCCGAAGGTCCCGGCGCTCTTCCGGGGCAGCCCGAAGCAATCTCCCACTACATTTGTTAATATGCAACTTTACAAGGGATTGCTTCGTCGCCCGATGGGCCCTCGCAATGACGGATTATTGTGAAGGCACTGCCTTCTCCGCGATCTTCCTGACTGCCACGCCCAGCCCCGCCAGCGGATTCGCCAGCGTTGCTACAACTACATCCAATATGTCGGGAGCCATGCGCGCAATATTGCGGAAACGCCGCGCCAGGAAGCTCTCGTCCACTTTCTTGTTTTCCTTCGCCGCCTCAGTGACCGTTTCCTGGATCTCTTTTACTTCGGCTTTCAGATCTTCCTTGTCTGTGAGGGGCGTATCCGGGCGGGCATCGATTTTAGTGTAGAGCTGATCGAACAGTCCCTTGATCTCCGCCGCGCTCAGACCTGCCGTCGTTTCGTGCGTTGTGATATTCCCGCCAGCAATGTTCACTTTTCCGGGGATGTTGGAAATGTTGCCAACCCTGACCGTCGACTGCTTTTTATTTGTGTTCTTTCGCCTTGCCACAGTAAAACCTCTTCCTATGATTTTGCCAGCTTCACCGAGGAGCCAACCGAATACTTGTTTGTGGCCCGCAAACCTGTAACTGCAAAGAAAAACCTGTTCGGACTGCCTGCCGTCCCTATAAAACGAGCTTTTTGCTTGGGCGGGTCGGGGGGCAATACATCGGCTTGATCTCTTTTCGAGACGCTCCCACCCGATAGATACCCTGAAACCCCGTTTTGAGAGGCGCTCAAATTAATTTTGATGCTCTTCGCATTGGTTTTCGTAACATATCGATGGGTAGCGCCTCCGGCAATCGAGGGATCGATCTCGGCATACAATTCATACGGCAGTTCGATCCCCTGTGTATCGAGGATCTCCATGTCGATTTGCAGGTCAAGCTCGGGGTGAAGCTCGATCTTTCTAAATTCTTCCTCGACCAGATATTGATACTCCTTACCGCCTTCTACCGGAGGTTCCTCTTCTTCCAGAAGCTCTCCGGACCAGGGCAGCACCTCCAGATAGATCCGCATTTCCTTCAGATACTCCTCGACCTGTTCGGGATTTTCTCCATCCACTCGCAGTTCGAACTCTTGTCCCTTGGAATTTTTATAACGGGCAGTACTTTCCCAGCGGTTAACCGGCTCTGAGAAATCCAGCCGTTCCAATTGCTTTTCGGTACCGATCGATGGCTTCCTCGTTTCCATGACATATTCTCCTTGCTCAAACGGGCATCAACCTTCTCATCCGTTCCACGAATTATCGGCTCTTCGCACAACGGATTCCGACCTGCCGCGTATCGTCGTTGGCAAGAATGGCATCGCGGAATGTTACTCGGGTAAGTGTAATATCATCCCAGGCACCTCCTCTTTGGACCAGTCCATACTCCGGTCCGCTCACACTGCTGTCCCAAAATAATGTCGGGGCATACCCATCATAACTCTGCAGATAAGAAGAAGTCCACTCCCAGGTATTTCCGATCAGATGTAAAACCCCTTCAGGGCTGGCGCCGTCAGGCAGGCTGTCGACAGGCAATAGTTCCCCATCGGTCCCATCGCCATAATCCAGGTTGGCATATTGAGGAGATGGAGGCATATCGCCCCAGGGCCAGGCTCTGCCGTCCGGTCCGCGCGCGGCGCGCTCCCACTCGAGTTCGGTTGGCAGACGCTTTCCCAGCCAGCGGCAATA
>DASTJG010000442.1:0-12501 GCA_035716785.1 Anaerolineales bacterium | reverse complement strand
TGCACTGTCTACTTTCGTGACTGCACCAGCACCCTGGAAAGTGTGCTGGATGGTGACAAGCTGCTATTGACCCGCCCCGAGCGCGTCGTTGGCCAGGGCGAATCGATCAACATCCTGGACGACTCACTGGAAGTGAATGATGTTCTCACTGAACAGGATTGCGAATACGTGGATGCTTTCGCCCGCCGCGACCAGCATCGTTACATGCTCTCCTTCGTTCAGAGCCACCGCGATTGCGAAGCGCTCTGGGAGCTCGACCCTCAGGCCGAGATCATCGCCAAGATCGAAGACCGTCGCGGTCTGCGCTTCGTGGCAGAAGAATACCCTGCCATGCCGCGCAAGCCGCGTCTAATGCTGGCTGCCGACGATCTCTACATCAACCTGGGCCGGGACAAAACGGCCATGCTGTCTGCCCTGCACTGGATCATCGCTGCCGATCCCAAAGCCATTGCCGCCTCACGCCTGTTCACCTCGCTGCACGATCCCGATCATGACCGTTTGAACGATGTATCCCTGGGGGACCTGGCGTACCTGTGGCTGCTCGAGTCACTTGGCTATCGCACGCTGATGCTTTCCGATGAGATTTGCCGTTTGCGAACTGTGTTTGCAGCGGTGATGAAGGTGTACCAGCTATACTCCGCCTCGATGGGTCGTGACCTACTTATCTCGTTTTGAAAAAATGGAGGAATCTATGTCAATCATCAAAGCAGGCCCAAACCAATATCTGCTGATCGGGCGACAGGGAAAGCTGGAAAACCGCGGCTCAGCAGTCGAGACTTTCCTGTGGCCAGGCACGATTTATGTGCTCGTGCCCAGCACGAAGCAGGAAACTACCTTTGAATTTACCCAGGAAACAAAAGATGGTATTCCTCTGCGCTTCAAAGGGATCATCCTGTACCGCATTACTAATCCTGTCGCGGCTGCCCGTTTGTTCGATTTCAGCACCGCGGGCAGTGTGGCGCAGATCAACACGCTGTTGACACACATCTGTCTCGGCGAGTTACGCGATGCAGTCTCGCACATGAGCATGGTTGAATGTATCGAGCACCGCAAAACAACCCTGACACAGGTTGTAGCAACTGCTCTGCAAAGGACCATTCATGGCGAGGATGGGCAAAATAGCGACTGGGGGATTGAGGTCGAGGTTGCCCAGGTCGCTCAGGTGTTTATTGTGGATGCCGAATTGCGCAAGCAGCTCGAAGCCGAAGTGCGTAACGAGATCAGGGTCAAAAGCGATCAATCCAATATCCTCTCGCAGGAAGAAATCCGCCTGACAAATTTGACATCGGAAGACCGTCTGCAAGAAAAGAAATTAGCTGCCGATAAAGAGAACCTGCGCCGCCAGGAAGAAATGGAATTAGCTCAACTGGTACGCGAGCGTCGTATGTTGGCCGCAAACCTCGAAACCGAACGCCAGACAGCCCAGGTCGAACAAGAAAAACTGCAGCTGCAGGTGCAGTCCAAACGGGACCGTCTGGAAGCCGAAACCCCGGTACGTTTGCTCACACTTGAAAAGCAAACAGCTATCCTGCAAAAAGAACTGGAAATGCGCCAGCTGCAAAACCAGGTGAAAGAATTGGAAGCTGCCGAAAACCTGATCTTCGAGCGTGCCCGCCAGGATTTGCGCCGTGAGATCTTGCCACTTGAACAAGCCCCGCAAATGGTTGCCGCGGCCTCGAAATTGCTCCACGGTACAAACCTATCCATCTACGGCGAAAACAACCAGCTTCTCGGCCAGATCGCCCCCATTTTCGAACTGCTGACGCGTGCACTCCAACAGGCTATAACCAGTGTCCAGCCTCCTGCAGAGAATAGTGATGACTCATAACCTCGGAACCCGCGCATCTATCGTTGTTGACCTGGGCTTTGGCGATGCCGGTAAGGGCAGCATCGTGGACTACCTGGCGCACACCCGCGACGCTTCGACCATCATCCGTTACACGGGCGGGCCGCACGCTGCCCATCATATCGTGCGCGCAGATGGCGTCAGTCACGCGTTTTGTCAGTTCGGGGCCACGTTCAAGCCAGGGGTGCATTCGCACCTGGCGCGCAATGTCATTGTCAAGCCCGAGAACCTGATCTATGAAGGGCGCGCCCTGCAGGGTAAAGGCATCCCCGAGCCGTTCCGCCGGCTTTCGATCAACCCTGCCTGCCGTGTTGTTACGTCCTACCATGCCATGCTGTGCCAGATGAAAGAGATTGCCCGCGGTGAGAATCGCCGCGGCACCGTGGGGGTTGGCGCGGGCGAGGCGGTAGCGGAAAGCGAGCGATTTCCAGATCTGGCTTTGCGGGTGGCCGACCTTTACGAACCTGCCATCTTGCGCAAGAAACTCTGTGCCCATTACAAACGCGCTCATTGTCAGGCGCAGACATTGCTCTCCACCTGCAACGATGCATTACTACGTAGCGAATTACGGACGCTGTACGACTCTTTTCGTACCCAGGTGCGGCTGAAAAACGTACTGGCCTTATATCGTGCGTTTGCCACCCAATTCCCTATCACGCTTTGTTCCGATGAAGCCGTCATTGTGCAAAACGGTCAGCAGCCCGGTGGACTCATTTTTGAAGGGGCACACGCGGCCCTGCTCGATCACGATCATGGCTACTATCCCTATGTCGCCAAGACTGACACGACCGTTTGCCCGGCGCTCGCCATCCTGGATCAGGCCGCGTTCGGCGGTGCTGTGCAGGTCATTGGGGTGATGCGCGCCCTTGGCTACCGTCACGGTCCCGGCCCATTTGTCACTGAAGATCCTCACCTGGCTGGTCTGTTCGAAGAGCGGCATAACAGGGCAAATGCCTGGCAGGGTCGCGTGCGTTATGGCTGGTTCGACCTGCCCGCCATTCGGCATGGCATCAGCCTGAACCCACGGGTAGATGTTTTGGCGTTGACCATGCTCGATCACCTGGCAAAGCTGGACCAGTTTCGTGTTTGCCTGTCGTATGAATATTGCGGAACGGAACGCCATCGCCTGGACCATTATTTCGAATGGGCGACCAATGTTGCCGGGCGAGCGATCATCACCGCCATTCGTCCGGTTCCCACTTGTCGCCGCGACGAACTGTCCCACCTGTTATTTGACTGTGTTCCTAACGAGTGGCGTTGGTTCGGTAGGGAAGGGAACCTCGTCACCGAGTTCATCGATTTTCTCGAATCGCCCGCTGGACTGAACCTGCCAGTACAGATCACTTCCGTTGGCCCGACACTTGCCGACAAAGTAGAACTTGCAAAATTTGGCTACTTGCGTAGCGAAAATGAGATTGCTTCGTCGGGGCGAGCGCCCTCCTCGCAATGACAGAAATCGGATACCTATGACCACTCAAACCCAACTCCGTCAAGCTTTCATCCATGACTTGTCCTGCCTTGTCGATCCTGCACAAAACGCCTGGCTGATCAAAGGCGACTTCGACCGCTTCAAACGCATCAACGATCTCTATGGCTGCCTGCTGACGGATTACATTCTGGATTGGTCCATCGAGGCTATTGTCGCTGCTCTCGAAGATTATCAAAAGCGCCTGGATGTTGGCCCGATCCTGTGGAATGTGATCGGCGACGATGTGACGATCTACATCCCGCCCTCCAATCTCTCCGAAGCGGATGTGGCAGGCTTGCTGCACGGTCTGCGCCGCGCTCTCTGGGAGAGTTTTTACCAACGTTATGCCGTATGTGCCCTGTCATTCCCTGCAGATTTCTTTGCCGATGTGCCCCCGCCAGTACTTGAAACCCTGAAGTGTGAACTTGAAAGGAATGATATCGTGATCGATTTTGCGCCGCGCCGCCAGGGTTTTTTAGTGCTGTTTCCGGTAACCTCGACCGGGAACAGGGAACGATTAGTAGGTGAAATAATCGCCATGATCCAGCGCCACATCAGCAAGTGCAGTCCGGCGGCAGGCGCGGAATGGGCATGGCTGTATAACCCTGTGGAGCGCACCTGCCACACTTTCAACGATGGATTTATACGCCCGCCCTCGATTTCCTTTGCTGGCTGGTCGGCACATCGATCAATGGTCGGACAGACCCAGGAAGAGGCACTGGCATGTTTTGAGCGCCTTACCTCTGCGTGTCAGTTATCCCTCAAAACATGCAAACGGCGACGCAGGGGTGTTTTTCTGAATGTGGGTGTTGCAACACAGCCAGAGTCGCCAGCGCTGACAACTACAGCGCCGGCTTCGGGAGCGTTTTCTCATCTGCGCTGGTCCAGTGAACGTTGTTTGCGCGAGAAGTTGTATTTTCGTCAGCTCGAACGATCGCTCCTGTTCCAGATCAATCCGGTTTATCGTTTTGCATCTGGCGCACATGCTGAATGTCTTCAGATGGAAAAATATCGCGGGAATGCCCACGGCATCGGCTTGAAAGGTATCAACGAATTGTGCGGACATAACGCGGCCAACAATGTCATCCGGCAATTGATCCTGGTCTTTGCTGAGGCCTTGCAGAATGCCCTGGATGCGAAAGGTATCTTGCCTGCGCAGTTGTTGACTGCCCTGTTCGTTGATCGTTTTACCGTATTTTGTGAAGGACCTGACCTGTCACTTTCCGAGATCGTTGAGCTGGGTGAACGCCTGATCGCTGCTTTCAATGCCGGTTCTGATGAGATCAAAGTATCCCATTTACGGATCAGCGTGGTGGATAGCCCATCCCCGCTGCCAGGTTATTTGCTGTTGAATCGGCTTGCCCTGACGCAGCTTTCCACTGCCCCCGCGGCAGTTGCATTTACGGATGACCGACTGGAAGTGCGCCAGTTTTGCCAGATCGCTATGCAGGAAGGTAATCTGGCAATCGAGGCGAATGCCTTTGTAGCATTCTCCAATAGGGCTATTTACAATATGTACGCTGGGGGAGCTGGAAGTACAGGTCAGGACCGTCCTCAGCCAGGAACCTTCAGCACAGGAGCCATCTTCCCTTTCCCTCTTCCGACCTGCAAGTGAAGCTGCAATGAACTCGGATCTCAGGATGAGTATATAATGGTGGTGAAAAAATCCCTGGACCGAGGACATACGTTATGGAAGATGTTCGAAAGTTCGTCACCCCGCTGATCGAAAATGTTGAACGTGTCATTGTCGGCAAACGTCTGGCCATCGAATACCTTATGGTGGCGCTGCTTTGCGAGGGACATGTGCTTCTCGAAGACGTGCCTGGCTCCGGCAAAACGATGCTGGCCCGCTCGATTGCAACGAGCCTGGGCATCAGCTTCAAACGGATCCAGTGCACACCGGACCTGCTGCCGAACGATATCACGGGGGTATCGGTCTTCAACCAGAAAAGCGGTGAGTTCGAATTCAAACCCGGTCCGATTTTCGTCAATATCCTTCTGGCGGATGAGATCAACCGCGCCACACCACGCACGCAGGCAGCCCTGCTGGAAGCCATGCAGGAACAGCAGGTGACCGCCGACGGTGTGACGCACGATCTGCCGCGTCCGTTCCTGGTGCTGGCGACGCAGAATCCCATCGAATATGAAGGGACCTTCCCACTCCCCGAGGCGCAACTGGATCGTTTTCTGATGCGACTTTCGATCGGCTATCCGGCCCGAGCGGATGAGCGCCAGATCCTGCTCAACCTGTGGCGCGAGCATCCGATCACAAAAATTGGCAAGGTTGTCGATGGCTATGAATTGTCCACGCTGCAAAAACGGATCTGGGATGTGACCGTGGATGCCACATTGCAGGATTATATCGTCGGGCTGGCCGAGTCCACGCGCAGCCATCCGGATCTGGCGCTCGGCGTCAGCCCGCGCGGCAGCCTGGCGTTGTTGAAAGCGGCCCAGGCCCTGGCTGCCATTCGCGGGCGCGACTATGTCATCCCCGACGACATCAAAACGCTTGTGCCGTTGACACTTTCCCACCGCCTCATCCTCAGCCCGGAGGCTGAACTCCGCGGCCGTACCGCCCGCTCGATTCTGGAAGATGTCTTGGAAAAAACGCCGCTCGACCTGGGTACTGTGAACAGTTAATTATTGTCTTGCATGCTTGGCACATTTCTCACCCTGCTTTTTGTGCTTTTATTGATCGCTACTTTCATGCGGGGTGACTTTGCTTTGACGTTGATCTATCTGGTTGTCGGCGCGCTGGCAGCGGGGCTATGGTGGTCTCGCAGGGCTCTGGCCCGGGTGGAAGCCAAGCGTCGCTTCAACACCCACGCCTTTTTCGGGGAAACGATCAAAATCCATTTGGACGTGCAGAACAAAGGCTGGCTGCCGCTCCCGTGGCTCGAACTTCGTGAGACGCTGCCGGTCGCGCTGGCGGGACCGCGCAGCTTTCAAACGGTGACCAGCCTGGGTCCGCGCGCCGACGCGCAGTTCGAGTATTCCGTCGAGGCGCGCAAACGCGGCTATTATCCGATCGGGCCGTTGTCCATTACCACGGGCGATATCCTCGGGTTGAGTGAATCCCTGCGTTCGAAACAGCAGCCAGAAGCTTTGGTGGTCTATCCCAGGATCATTCCATTCACAGCCATGGAAATCCCCTCGCTTTCGCCGCAAGGGGATTTGCGTCATCGCCTGCCTCTGTTCGAAGATCCGACGCGGGTCTTTGGCAAGCGTGGATATGTCTCCGGCGATTCACTGCGCAGGATCGATTGGAAATCCTCTGCTGCTACGGGTCGCCTGCAGGTCAAGTTATTCGAGCCATCCATCGCGCTCGAAACGTTTGTGGTTTTGAATCTCAATGCCGGAGATTATTACTATCGCAGTCGCATCGATTCAACGGAACTGGCGATCGTCATTGCAGCATCCATCTCCAATTGGATCGTCGGGAAAAAGCAAATGGTCGGAATGCTGGTGAACGGTCACGATCCGCTCTCGCCCGATGGCAAACCACAACCGGTCCCTCCGCGCAAGGGGAAACGCCACCTGATCCGTTTGCTGGAAACGCTGGCACGGGTGGAAACAACCGATGATTCGGCGCTCGTTCCCCTGATCCAGCAGCAGCGATACCAGCTTGCCTGGGGCACGACCCTGATCGTTGTCACCGGGAGGGCGGGTGATGACTTGCTCGATGAACTCTATCAGGCGCGGCGTTGGGGACAGAACTCCGTTTTGATCCTGGCCGGTCGCGATATTCCTGGGGAGGAAAAAATCCGTCGCCGCGCAGCGTCCTTTGGAATCCCTGTCATATCCATCGCGACCGAGCGCGATCTGGATCTCTGGACGAAGAAAGCGAAAGGCCCATGAACTCAGGAGCCAGGTCCAACGCACTTGGAAATGAGAGGGCATTTCGCTCCATCAGTTACGCACTGGTGTTCCTGATGATCGTTTGCATCATCATGGCGATCAGCCGTCTGCTTCACAATGTTCTGCCGGATTGGCATTCAGGCGTCATTGCAGGGGTGATGCTGCTCATTGTGATCGACCGCCTCTTGCTTCATCAGCGGCTGAGGGCATTGCCCTCATTCAGCCCGGAATGGGCAATGATCTTCGTCACCCAATGGATCGTCTTCATTGTGTTTATCAGGCTGTTATTGTCTTACGCCAGTGGGCTCGATGCCTTTGTCACAGACATGCTGCATTTTGCTCGTGGTGATTTCGAAGATTTCCTCAGCCCCGAATTCGTCCTTACACTGCTGCTTGCCATCCTGGCCTGGTATCTGCCGGCGCAGTTTTTGGAATTGCTCGATGAAATTGGGCTGAGTCAAATCCTGGCTTTAGGCGAAGAGCCATCCCTTGTCCAAAGCGACGCGATGTTCGCCCATCGACGACTGGTGAACTTGATCTTCAGCCTGGGTATTGTCCTTGTGATCCTGACGGCCCTGGCACGTGTCGATCTACGTGTAGTTCTCTACAGCCCTGCCGGTTCACTTGCGGATCCAAATCGTTTCTCGGCCGGGGAAGCCGGTGTTTTGCTCTATTTCATTTTTGGATTGGCCCTGCTCGCTCAGAGCCGGTTGATGTCATTGCAGACCGGATGGAATGTGCAGCGCATTCCCATTTCTGCGGATCATCTTGCGAGGCAATGGGGGGTATATAGTTTGATCTTTCTCGCTGCGATCGTTCTGGCGGTCAGCCTATTGCCAACCGGTGACAGCCTCGGCATTTTCTCGATCCTGGGGGCATTGTTCAACTTTATAGTGGGCCTGCTTTTCTTTATCTGGCAATTGCTGATGGGGCTTATATTTATCTTGGTCAGCATTCCTTTTCTGCTGCTTGGCAAAGAACCGCCGTTGGAGAATCGACTGCCTGACCCGCCTGTTTTGCCCCCCGAGCCTGTGGAACCACTATTGCCCACTGAAAGTAATGCGATCTGGATCTTGATCCGTTCCATCCTTTTGTGGGGAGCACTGCTCCTGGTCATTGGTTTCTCAATCAGGCAATTCATAAGACAGCATGATGATCTTATGGCCGCGCTGCGCAAAGCTCCTGTTATCAACTGGCTTGTTCTTGCCTGGCAGTGGCTGCGTAGAAATGCAGAGAGAACGCGGTCCGGTTTGTCCCGTGCGATCGCAGATGGATGGCAGAGCCTCGTTGCGCGCCTGGAGGGGAAACGCATCCTGCCTCGCCCGGGCTGGATCAGCCTTCGTTCGCTCGATCCGCGCCGACGAGTTTACTTCTTCTACCTTTCTATGATCCGTCGAGGCGGTGAGCAGGGGTTGACGCGCAAGCCATCTCAAACTCCCTCTGAATATGCTGTGAAATTGGAGGAAGGCCTGCCCTCGGCAAGCGAAGATATCGATCTGATCACCAGGGCGTTTGTCGAAGCGCGTTACAGCAGTCGTGAAGTCGATTTCAGGGAGGCGAATATTATCAAAGCAGCATGGGGCCGTATTCGGCGGGCATTACAGAGTAGAGCCAGGAGTGAGCTATCCGGAAAGAAATAAGTGGTCCGGCACGAGGATGTTTATGGTCCAGACGAAACCTGTTCCCACGATTTTTATTGTATCCGGTGGTATTGGCACAAGCGGTGAACAGTTGATTCACACTTTATTAGCTCAATTTCCCGATGATGCAGTCCGGGTAACGACAGTCGGAAATGTACGCCATCGGGAACAGATCGCAAAAGTGCTGTTGCAGGCCCAGGAGATGGATGCTCTGGTTGTCTACACTCTGGTCGACCCTTTGCTGCATAACTATCTTCTGCGTGAATCTCAGCGGCTACAAATCCAGGCGGTGGACTTGATGGGCCCGGTCATGGAGTGGATTACGGGAAAGCTGGGAACAGCGCCGAGGGCCCAACCGGGATTATATCGTCAGCTTCGTTCGGAGTATTTTGAACGTGTATCTGCGATCGATTTTACGATGGCCCATGACGATGGCAAAAACCATGACGATTGGCCACAAGCGAAAGCTGTGCTGGTGGGCGTGTCGCGGGTGGGAAAGACGCCCCTCAGTGTGTACCTGGCGGTTCTGGGTTGGAAAATTGCTAACTGGCCCCTGGTCCCCCAGGTCCCGATCCCGCAAAGCCTCTTTTCGCTCGATCCTCAGCGCGTGATCGGAATCACTGTCGAGCCGGATCAACTACTACAATATCGTCTCCGCCGTCAAAAGCAATTGGGCGCGCCGGGGCCATCGGCATATGCCAACCCTCGGGATGTGTATGAAGAAGTTCAGGAGGCATTGAACATTTTTCGCAGAGGCCGGTTCAAGATCGTTGATATGACCGATAAAACCATCGAACAGGGTGCGGATGAGATCATTCGACATCTCTCGTAAACGTCAGGGTGATAATTCAATGCCGGGAAACTATATCTTGAACTCACGCACCAATTGACGAACTTCCGCGCTGGTCTGGCAGCGCAATGCCTGTTCCGCCAAAGTGCGTGCGGTTTCCATGGTCAGGTCACGCAGGATGGACTTGATGCGCGGAACCCCGGCCGGGTTCAGGCTCAGCTCATCCACGCCAAGTCCAATCAGTATGGGCGCCGCTTCCGGATCTCCTCCCAGCTCACCGCAAATCCCGGTCCACTTCCCGGCCTGGTGTGAGGCTTCCACCACTTCGCCGATGAGCCGCAGGACTGCCGGGTGCAGTCCATCTGCCAGATAGTAAAGGACCGGATTGCCGCGTTCGGCTGCAAGCGTATATTGGGTCAGGTCATTGGTGCCAATGCTGAAGAAGTCCACTTCTTTTGCCAGCACAGGAGCCAGCAGAGCCGCGGATGGGATCTCGACCATGATGCCCAGCTCGATTGGCCAGGCATGAGGTTTATTCTCTTCCTTAAGCTCATTGTGCGCTTTTTCGACCCAGGTCCGCGCTTTGCGGACTTCCTCCACGTCTGCGACCATGGGGAACATGATCCGGCAGGGAAATCCATCCGCGGCACGCAGGATGGCGCGAAGCTGGGTCAGGAATAGATCCGGCCGGAGGAGCGAAAGTCGCAGGGCACGCACACCCAGGAACGGGTTGGGTTCCTCGGGCAGTTGGATATAAGGCAGCTCTTTGTCGCCGCCGACATCGAGGGTACGTGTCGTGACGGGGCGCTGCTCTCCCATCGTCTCGAAGACCTCGCGCAGGATCGAAGTCTGTTCATCCTCCGAAGGCGCGGACTCGCGGGTCAGGAACAGAAATTCAGTCCGCAACAGTCCAACACCTTCCGCGCCGTTCTGAATCGCGACGCGCGCGTCGTTCACACCGCCAATGTTCGCAAACACTTCCACACGCCGGCCGTCTTTTGTCATTCCCAGTTGCTGACCCGCCTGAAGTAATTTCTCGCGACCGGCCAGCCATTCTGTGCGGCGCGCCTGGAGCTCGGCCTGAACCTCCGGGGATGGCTTCAGCCAGACCTCGCCCGTGAAGCCGTTCATGCCCGTCAGCACTCCGCCAGGCTGGCGGTCGAACATCGCTCCAACTCCGGCAACGGCCGGGATGCCGAGAGCGCGTGACAGGATGGCGCTATGCGAGGTCGGCCCGCCGCCCGCGGTGATGATGCCCAGCACCATTTGCATATCCAATTGTGACGTCTGAGTGGGAGTGAGATCAGCCGCGTAAAGGATAACTGGCTTGTCGAAAACGATGGATGTGTGCGCGCTCTTATCCAGCATGGTAAACAAGACCTGAGCGCCCACGTCCTCGACATCTGCGGCGCGCTGCTGGAGGTATGGATCATCCAGGGCACGATAACGCTCTGCCGCGGCGGTAATGGCCGCGTTCCAGGCAAAGGCTGCGTTTTCATGACGTTCATCGATTCCTGCGCGCGCTTGTTGTATCAGATCGGGGTCCTGCAGGATCAGCAGGTGAGCATCAAAAATGGCACCCTCATTGGAACCAATGGATTGTTTCATCCGCCGCGCCAGCCCGGCAATTTCACGTCTGGTATGTTCGAGCGCTGCCTGTAAGCGCGTCCATTCGGTCTCGGGGTTTTCGGCAGGATGACTTGGGATGGGAGGACGCTGCGCCTGGTACTTGTAGAGAGGCGCAAGTGCAAACCCATCTGAAATCGGGACCGCCTTTAACGCATCACTCTCCACATTCATTGCGGGGATTTCAACTGGCGGTGCCTGTTGTGCCGACGCGGCAGAGGGTTCGCCGAAATTATCTTCGATCAACACTTTGAGCGCGGCTAACGCCAACCCAGCCTCTTCCCCCGAAGCGCTGATGCGGATCTGGTGATTTTCAATCGCTCCGAGGGTGGCAATCGCGTTCAAGCTGCGCGCGGAAACCGGGCCCTTCCCGTTGGTGAGATCAGAGACCGTTACATTTGCCATGAACCGGGATGCCGTTTGGACGAACTTGGCAGCCGGACGGGCGTGCAGTCCATGCAGGTTGGTGAGGGTCAGGGTGATGGAATCGGTTGCTTCGCTGGGAACAGGCAACGGTACATTTGTTTCGTCGCTCTCCTGCCCGAGCTGTTCGCGCTTGGGGTTCAAGGCAGCGTTCGCTTCACGGCAAATCGTATCCAGATCACTCTTCAATCCGATCTGAACCGCGGCGGAAATGGCTCCCTCCACCAGGGGCGCGCTGCAAAAGCGAATTTTATTGGTCATTTCAGGCGGCAGGAAATCCAGCGCCAATTTTGCGCTCAGGACGGCACTGCCCAGATCCATGAGGACAACGACACCCGCCTCAGAATACACAGACTGGATGGACTCCATGATCTCAACCGCATCCGTGCCAAACTCACTGCGGTCTTCGCCGATGCCTGCCGCGATTGCCACAGGCAGGTCCGCGGAAGCGACCTGCCGCAGCAATCCTACAAGTGCATTCGCTAACGCGCGGCTGTGTGAGACAATGACCAGTCCAACCATATCACTCATGAATCACCTTGCATTGCGGACAATCGGACACTTCGTTTGTTATTCGATCCATTTCCATTGACCAGTATTCTACAGGTCCTTCCTTGAAACCTGTCCGGCCGCACAGGCAGGCATACCAGCCCATTCCAATCTCGGCGAATGGGCGACGCCGCGCAGAGAGATCGATCTCTTCCACATCCATACGCCAGCGGGCGTTGGTGATCAAGCCGGTCGCTCCAGCCTTTTGCAGTTTTTCTGCATACAGGCGAAAACAAGTGCAATGACGCATCATCAGCACGCCGATGGTGATATCCGATGGAAAATCCAGGGTTCGGGCATC
>DASTJG010000441.1:0-4571 GCA_035716785.1 Anaerolineales bacterium | reverse complement strand
TCCTGCCGCAACCAACACGGAAGGATTGGATGTGTTCGTGCAGGAGGTGATCGCTGCAATGACCACCGCGCCGTGACGCATCTTTTGCGTGCCGCCGTTCGTGCCGAAGGTCGCTTCGCGAGTCAACGCTTCGGGTGTAAGGGCATAGCCGCGATCCTTGATCGGCGCGGTCAGCGCGCTCTGGAAAACAGACTTCATCTCCGAAAGCGCGACGCGATCCTGCGGGCGTTTGGGCCCCGCCAGGGACGGCACAACCGACCCGAGATCCAGCTCGAGCGTATCGGTGAATTCGGGATCAGGACTGGAAGCGTCACGGAAGAGTCCCTGGACGCGCATGTAGGCTTCGGTGCGGGCGACCACTTCTTCCGAGCGACCCGTCAGCCGCATATAGCGCAGCGTTTCTTCATCGACCGGGAAATAACCCATCGTCGCGCCGTATTCCGGGGCCATGTTCGCGATCGTGGCGCGGTCGGTCAGCGACATGTGGTTGAGCCCCTCGCCAAAGAACTCGACGAATTTATCGACGACACCTTTTTGACGCAGCATTTGCGTGACGGTGAGCACGAGGTCGGTCGCGGTGACGCCCTCGCGCAGCTTGCCGTACAGCCTGAAACCGATCACATCCGGCAGGAGCATATCCATCGGCTGACCGAGCATAACCGCTTCGGCTTCGATGCCGCCTACGCCCCACCCCACGACACCTAGGCCGTTGATCATGGTGGTGTGCGAGTCGGTGCCGACGAGCGTATCGGGGAAGGCCAGGATGGATTGCGAAGTCTCCGACTTCGCTCCCCGACGAGCAGAGTCGTCGGACTCCGTTTTCGTCATCACCACATCGGCAAGATATTCAAGATTGACCTGGTGGACAATGCCCGTCATCGGCGGAACGACGCGGAAATTGCTGAAGGCCTTCTGTCCCCACTTGAGGAATTCATAGCGTTCGCGATTGCGCTGGAATTCGACTTCCGTGTTACGCATGAGCGCATCGGCAGTCGCGAAGAAATCGACCTGAATGGAATGGTCGATGACCAGGTCCACGGGGACGAGCGGGTTGATCTTCTTCGGGTCGCCACCCAGGCGCGCAACCGCGGATCGCATCGCAGCCAGGTCCACCACCGCCGGGACTCCGGTGAAATCCTGCATCACGACGCGCGCGGGCAAAAAGGGAATGCCCGGGCGCACACCGGTGGGCGTCCAGGCGGCGATGTTTTTTACATCGACCTGGGTGATCTCACGATTGTTGCATTGGCGGAGGGCCGCCTCGAGGACGACTCGGATGGAAAACGGGAGCAGCTTGAGGGTTGTCAGACCCGCTTTTTCCAGCGCATCCAAACGGTAAATAACATATTCCTTGTTCCCCACTTTTAATACAGCACGTGCATTAAAGAAATCGTTCATACTGTCTCCTTTGGAGTGTTTAGCCCTCACCCCCGTCCCCTCTCCCTGAGGGAAAGGGGTGCAGGGGTGAGGGTTCACACCACAAACTTCTAAAGAACTCAAAGGAGCGCCTTTGATATCCTTGGTGCTTTGTGGTGATAATTATAATTTCAATTCTTTTTTAAGCTGCCTGATCAGTTTTTCCTTTTCATCTTCAGGCAGGAAACAAGCCTGGGCCGCGGCAGCAATCCGCTGTCTTAATACGTTCTGTGGCATGTAAAGATCTTCGCAAACCGTGTAATACTCATGGCTCAATGTGATGCGCGAGATACTGGGGTCATCCGTATTGATCGTCACATTCAAACCCGCGTCCAGCATGTTCATCAAGGGATGGGTCTCCAGAGACGGGACAACACCCGACTGATAATTGCTGGTCACGCATACTTCAAATGTTGTGCCATGTTCACGCGCCAGCGCGACGCTACTCTTGTCTTCGAGCACACGTACGCCATGGCCGATCCGCTCGGCGCCAAATTCTTCGATCGCATCCTTCACATGCTGCGCCGCTCCCCACTCCCCGGCATGGATCGTAACGTGCAAGCCAGCCTGTTTGGCTTCCTTAAAGATCCCATAAAAAGGCTGGTATGGAAATTCGGCTTCATTGCCGGCCAGATCCAGACCGACCACGCCATCCTTTATACGCTCCACAGCCAGCCAGGCTACCTGTTCGGCAAGGTCCGTGCTTTCGTGCCGGTTGACCGAAGCGATCAGGCGGACGGTCACACCATACTTTTTGGCCGCCCCTTTTGCGCTGGCAATCACCCAGTCCACAACATCGTGCAAAGGGAAGCGCTCCGCCCTGCTTAGTGCAACGGGTGTGAAACGCAGCTCCATATATTTCACGTTGTCTTTTGCTGCATCCTCGATGGCTTCACGCGTGATGCGGTCGATCACGTCGGGTGAACGATAGAATAATCGCAAGGTATTGAATTTTGCCAGAAAATTCTGGAATGTGAACTTTTCTTCTGCCTGGACCTGAACCAGGGTGCTCAATCGCAGAACGTCCTCAGGAATGACGATGCCATGCTGGCGAGCAACATCGAGCATGGTGTCCAGTCGCAACGAGCCTTCCAGGTGGCGATGCAGCTCCACTTTGGGAAGAGCCCGATAGGTATTGAGAGAAGCCGTGACGTGTTCCGCTGTTGACATACTTCTGAGAGGTTAGAGCAGACACTGTCGAACTACGCGCTATACGATTAGTGTCGCCGTCGTTTCTTTTTCTTACCACTCTCCGTTTGAACAGTTTGTGTTGCTGTGGTTGAGGCACTTGTGCCTGCCGTTTCCACCGGTGTGATCTCGACAGGTCTTGGCTGATAAGCGAACACCCGACCGATCACCAGGCCTCGGATATCTTCCACCAGTTGTGCGAACATTTCAGAGGCCTTCGATTTATATTGTACCAGCGGGTCGCGCTGTGCGTAAGCCTCCAGGCCGATCGAAACTCGCAACGCTTCGATGCGTGTCAGATAATCCACCCAGAGTTCGGTGGTCGCGCCCAGCAGCAACTGCCGGTGGACTTCGTTCAATGCATACCGTCCAATCGACTCGACCAATGCCTCCCGGTCAGACTCCCCGAGGTTTGTGACCGGTTCATCGAGTCTTTCCTCCCCAAAGGCCAGCTTCGCCGCCGTGCCAAAATCGGCCAGCCGCTGGGCATTCGCGGAGAGACGGGCGTATTCGCGTTCGCCCCAGGCATAACGCAGGGACTCCTCGGCATCCTCCAGGTGACTCAACACCTCTTCGATCACTTCCTCGGCATCGCGCCCTTCCAGCAGTTGTGCGATCAGGAAAGCATAGCTAAAGCGGGTAAAGACCCGTTTGACCTGACGATGGGTCTTCTGGTCAAAGTCAGTGCGGGCACCCTGTGAGAGAGAAAGCAATAACTGGAGCCTGGTTGTATCGTTGACCTCGCGCGGCATGAGATTCTCGATGTCGTGCTTGATCTGACCACTCTCCCCCACCAGCCGTTCACGGCGGCGCTGCAAAGCATTTTCCGCAGCATCATTGATCTTCTCCGCTGCATCCTGCCAGTTGGAAATTTCGAACTTTTCAGCCAATGCCTCGCCAAAGCGGTTCTGCACCGCGGAAATGACGCGGGAAGCATACAGCACGGTCAAATGAGCAGCGATCAGATCGCGAATCTCCTCTTTTGCATCTGCCGGATCTTCTCCCAACTTGCGCAATTGCTCGCCGTTGAGTTTCAACTGCATTCCGAGCAGACCGTTTAGTTCCTCCAGCATTTTTTGCGGACGCGGCCGCTCTGCGTCTTCCATGTCACGCAGGCCCTCGAAGTAGGCATCGAGCGTATCGGTACGCGCCTCGACCTGTGCATCGAGTCCTTCTTCCGTTTTTTCGATCAGGTTTTCGATGGCTCGCAGATGATGGGCATTCTCCAGCTCGATGGCGCGGGTAATGATGTCTAACGCTGAGCTTCGCAGGTCATCAGACTTGTTTAACTCTTTTAGAACCAGAGACAAACCAAAGCTGGGAAAGAGCCGGTCGCCGCTCATGAAAGGCGGCTGGACTTGCTCGAGCCAGGCGATCAACTTCCAGGGACCTTCCTCATCAGCAAGCCCCACTGCGACGCGCTGGTTCACTTCCTCTTCCAGCATCTCTTCGATGTTGTCACTCAGATCCTCTTTCGTGAAAATACGGTCACGCTGGCTATAGATCTGAGCGCGCTGCTGGTTGAGCACGTCGTCATATTCGAGCAGATGCTTGCGGACGTCGAAGTTCGCGCCTTCAATGCGGTGCTGGGACTGTTCGATGATGTTGCCGACCAGGCGCACTTCGAGAGGCAGCGAATCATCCACCTTCAGACGTTCCATGAGATTCTCGACCTGCGAACCACCCTGCAAGCGCATGAGGTCATCTTGAAGCGACAGATAAAAGCGTGACGAACCGGGGTCGCCCTGACGTGCAGCACGACCGCGCAGCTGGTTGTCGATGCGACGGGCTTCATGCCGCTCAGAGCCGATCACATGCAAGCCGCCGAGTTCCTTGACGCGTTCCATGTCTTCGAAGTATTGCAGGAAGAGCTTGACCTCGGCATCGTAAATGCCGTAGTTCTCCGGGTCGACCTTCTTCAACGCCTCGCGACGTTCCTCCTGAGTCATGTCAAAGGGATTCTCGTG
>DASTJG010000440.1:0-6138 GCA_035716785.1 Anaerolineales bacterium | reverse complement strand
GATCCCATGTCGCTTTGGATCACTTCCTCACCATCCTTGATCGCCCCCCGCATTCCAACACATTTTTTGCCGCGCGGCTCGATCTTCAAATCGTTACAGATCTCCTCAACACGTTGCACATGGAGATGCGTCTGCTCCAGATGCTTTTCGAAAGCCACACGCAGGTCATTGGACTCGGCAGCCTCGGCCAGATTGGGCAATGCCTTGAGAAGCTGCTTCTCAGCATCGTAAAGGTCCTTCAACTCATCTTCAAGTAGTTCATCAAGGGTCGCAATTTTCATAGAAAACTCCCGTTATTGTTTACAAAAACATATCCAGGGCAAAATCCCTTTGCAATGCCTAACGAATCCCCGTCGGGATTGTTACTTTCAAACGGAAATGGGAACCAAAATGTCTGTTACACGTCTCAACATTGATACTCATTCTGGAGGCACCTACACATGAAACCTTCTCTTTTTGCCAAACTTTCCATTGTTCTTGCGACTCTCTCCCTCCTGCTCTCCGCCTGTAGTCCGTCAGCAAATATAGCTCAGTCCAATCTGCAGCGAATTACCTCGCCTGAAGTATCCGCGGATGAGATCCATTCGCTAGCCGATGGCAATAATGCCTTTGCACTGGATCTATATCAGTCGCTTCGTTCACAGGATGGGAACCTGATCTATTCCCCCTACAGCATTTCCATCGCCCTGGCAATGACCTATGCCGGCGCCCGCGGGGAAACGGAATCACAGATGGCGCAAACGATGCACTACCTGCCTCAGGACCAACTGCATCCCGCTCTCAATGCGCTCGATCTTGAGTTGGCCAGCCGCGAGGAAGCACAATCCAAAGAAGAAACGCCACTTCAACTTAATATTGCCAATGCCGTCTGGGCGAAGCAGGGACTCCCGCTCCTGCAGAGTTATCTGGATGTGATCGCCCAGAACTATGGAGCAGGCGTCCAACTGGGCGATTTTGCGAGCCGATATGAGGCCATCCGCAGGGAGATCAATGGCTGGGTCAGCGGAAAGACCAACGACAAGATCCAGGACCTGATCCCTGAGGGGATGCTTACACCCGACACAGCCATGGTGCTGGTCAACGCGATCTATTTTAAAGGAGACTGGCTATATCCGTTCGACCCAAACGAAACTCATGATGCCCCCTTCCACTTGTTGGATGGCTCGGATGTTCAAGTCGAGATGATGTCCCAGAGTTTGTCCGGCATACCTTATGCTCAAGGTGATGGCTACCAGGCCATCGAATTGCCTTATCAAGGCGGCACCGCAGCCATGGACATCATCGTCCCCGATCAAGGGCAATTCGATGAATTCGAATCTACGCTGGATGCCAAGGAACTACATGAAATCATCGAGAGCATGCAGCCCAGTGGTGCCATCGATCTGGCGCTGCCAAAGTTCAGTTTCACCACAGACTTCAATCTCAGCGAACATTTGATCGCCATGGGTATGCCGGACGCATTCAACGGCAACGCCGACTTCTCAGGCATGACCGGCGAAAGAGGGCTCTCTATCGATGCCGTCCTGCACAAGGCATTCGTTGCCGTGGATGAAAAGGGAACAGAGGCTGCCGCAGCAACGGCTGTCATCATGGTAGAAAGCGCTATGCCGATGTCCGATATCAGTCTGATCGTTGACCGGCCGTTCCTCTTCGTCATCCGCGATCTCCCCAGCGGACAAATCTTATTTGTTGGGCGCGTGCTCAACCCGCTGGAATAATCTCCCACGGATATCCGGCTTGAGGAACAACAAAAAGCCGAAGAGCCTTAATCCGGCACTCAGCCACAGCGCGCCACCGAGACCGATATACGTCGCCAGCCAGGTCCCCAACAGTGGCGCCAGGATCATGGATAGATACTGCATAAATTGCGCCAGTGCGACGAACGTCGCGCTGTACTCTGCAGGGACCGTCTTCATCAGTTCATCGAAGAAGACCAGATCGAGCCCACCCTGGAATAAGCCCGCGATCCCCGCGTAGAGAATGATCAACTCAATGCGCGGGGTCGCTGCGCTGAGAGCAGGATAGAGCGTCAAGCCAAGAGTGGTTGCCAGCAGCACGAACCTGCCGCCACGCGCGCGTGAGACCCGCGGCCACAGAAAATAACCAACTAGCATGACCAGAGTCAGCGCCATATTGACCACGCCGATCTGGCTGTCAGTCGCGCCCACCTCACGCACAAGAAAAAGCGGCATGATCGGTTGTCCCAATACGATGGCAGAAAAGTAAACGAACCGCTTCGATGAAAAAGAAAGGAATGCCGGGTTCTCCCGTAAAAGTTGAATATAGTTGCTAAAATTTTGACGTGCAGAGTTACCTGCAGGAAACGGGGGAGCGACCTGATCGGGCAGTTGGATTTTTCTTGAGAAGTAAAAACTAAAGAAACCACCCAGCGACAAAACCATGAATATGATCGCGTAATTCACCGGAAAACCAAGCAGATTGATGACTCGCGTCACAATGAATGTGCCGATCACGTTCGTCACACCAATGATCGCCCAGCGACGGCTAAGCAACGCGTAACGGCCTTCCGGTCCGGCTACTGCATTCATCACTACCGAAAAGGCAACGTTCAGTGCAGTCTGCGGCAGGGTGGCAAACGCCCAGATCACCAGCGTGGCAATGATGAGGGATTGCTCACCCACCAGCAGGGTTAATATCCCGGTCAAGCCGTAGCAGGAAAGGTACATCAGGCGCGAGATCCCATACCAGGGAACAATATTGCGCCGCGTTTGAAGAAAACGCCCGACCAGGATCGCCAGGATCAGCCCGGTGATCCCCGGCATGGAAGAGAGCAAACCGACCTGGAAATTGGTAGCGCCGAGACGGGTGAGGAAAACCGGCAGGAAGGGCGCCGAGATGCTCGCGATGCTCACACCGATCGCGTCGATCTGCACGTAGCGAAAATTTCGCTTTTGGACTTCCAGGGTATCTTCATTGGATGTATTCATAGAGGGGTACCCGATTGATTATAATGCCCGTAAAGGGTAAACCTCCTTATGATCAAAATACGCCACATCGAACCGGACGAGATCGCAGCCGCTAAGCAACTGATTTACCGCGTTGCTCACGAAGTCTTTCAGGACACGCGCCCGCTCGAAGAATCGATTGCATTCTACGAGGCGCGCGGACAGTTACATGACATGGATGAACTTCAGCAAACGTATTTCGATGATAGTGGAATATTTCTCGTTCTGACCGAGGACGATCAGATCATCGGCACAGGCGCCATCCGCAAAATTGATGATCAAACGTGCGAGCTAAAACGGCTTTGGCTGTTGTTCGAATATCATGGCCAGGGATTGGGGTATCGCATGATCCAGGAGTTGTTCTCGTTTGCGCGTGGAAAAGGGTACAGGCGCATGAGGCTGGAAACAGATCAGACGGCTCAAAGCCGCGCGTTCGAACTGTACAAGCGCCTGGGCTTTTACGAGATCCCGCGCTACAGTGACAACGAAGATGATGTCGCGATGGAGATGGTTTTATAACTGCCTGCTCGAGCCGCCGTCCCCGGCGAGCGTGACCTACAGTTTCACCGCGTTCATCCACTCAGGCAATTGTTCGATGAGCTGTGCCATGATCCCTTTGGCGCGTTCGTTGAACATCTCGATGTTGTTGTACGCCTCCCCACCCGCTTCGCTGACCATGTCGCTCACGCCGCGCAGGATCAGCAGGCGCGCGTTGTTGCGCTGCGCAACCCAGGCCAGCGCGGCCGACTCCCAGTCCGCGGCGATGGCGCCGAGCGATTTGAGGAAGGGGATCTTCCCCGGGGGCAGGTCGCTGTCGGCGGAGGCGATGAGTCCGCGCCGGGCAGGGAAAGGATAGGGCTCCGCGAGCCAGCTCAGGTCCAGAGAGGATGCGTAGTAAGAGACGATGTCCAGATCCCCCATTAATTCCACAATGTCATACACGTATGTCTTCTCCACCAGGATAATGTCGCCCTGATTCACTACTCCTTCGAAGCCGCCGCATGTCCCAAGATTGACGATCAGGTCCGGCGAATATTTGTCGATCACGTATTGCATCGACCCTGCGGAGGAGATCTTCCCCCAGCCGCTATGGAAGAACGAAATGTGCTCATCCTGCATCAGGATATCGAAACATTCCCCAAATGGAAAATGACGGAGTTTTGCGTTGGGGAACAAGGGCTTGATGGCATTCCACTCCGCGATGGCAGAAATCAGGACTGTTGTTTTCATATTAAAAACCTTTGAAAATTCATATTTGCAGCATTTCAAATTATAACGTCCAGAGTTCATGTTGTATAATTCCTACATGCCGGAATGGATTGGTAAAACGATTGGCAAAGTACGGATAGAGAAGGAAATCGCAAAGGGGGGCATGGCAGAGGTATATCTCGGCACGCATCTGACGCTGGAGCGCCCGGTCGCGGTCAAGGTGATGCATGCCCACGTGGAAACAGACCCGGACCTGCAATCACGCTTTGCACGCGAAGCCAAAGTCGTGGCAGGGTTGCGTCACCCCAACATTGTTCAAATATTTGACTTTGATACGGCGGATGGACATCCCTACATTGTGATGGAATATCTGGGAGGTCCAACACTGGCCGCCTATCTGCGTGAGATGCACAACCGCAAACAAAGGTTACAGCCTGCACAGGTGGCACGCCTGCTTTTTACGGTTGCCATGGCGCTCGATTACGCGCACGAACAGGGAGTGATCCACCGCGATATCAAGCCAGGCAACATTATCCTGCATAACAAGGCAAAAAACTTTTCTGTTGACCAGCCGATCACAGAGCAAACGGAACCCGTTCTAACAGATTTTGGTCTGGTTCGCATTGCACAGGCTGCGACACAGACGATGTCGGGCGCCATCAGTGGAACACCCGCGTATATATCCCCCGAACAAGCGCAAGGCTTAAAAGTAGATCATCGCAGCGATCTTTATTCGCTCGGCGTTGTTTTATACGAGATGGTCGCAGGTCATGCTCCCTTTGAGGCAGATACATCATGGACGCTGATCTTCAAGCATATCAACGAGCCGCCGCCGCCTATTGAGGGGATCCAGCCCGCCGTACAAAAAGTCATCGACCGCGCGCTGGCCAAGAAACCGGAGGATCGCCACCAGACGGCCCGGCAGCTGGCAGCCGATTACATGGATGCCGTTGGGATGGCCGCAGAGGCAAACACTCTGCGAATGTCGTTCCCTGCTTCACCCACCCTTGCACCAGACGTGAGTGCCGAAGCGGCTTCCTCTGCAAGTCTCAAGTCTGTCATCGCTTCTCAAAAGATGGATCGGGCTTCAACTCCGGCCTGGACGCGTCTTGTTCCCCTCATAGGCATTGGAATCCTTGTGGTGGCGTTTGCGGCATTTGCATTTTCGCGACTTTCAACGCCGCTTCCAGCCACAGAGACTCCCAACGAAGCCTCACCAACGGAACAACATGTTGAAGTCGGTAAGACAGATCAACCGACCACCGACCCAAATGCAGCTCTTCCTATCGATCCTGCCACTCCCATCGGGTTGCTGCGCTTCCAGGATGGCACTGCCTTTGCAGATGCCTTGACGGTCTCCACCGATGGAATGCCATTGCCGCCTGAGGGAAGCCAATATGAAGCGTGGCTGATCCAGGACGATAGCGAGCAACGCCTCAGTATTGGGTTCATCGACTTTGCTCCGGGAGACAAGGGCTCACTTGTATTTGTGGATGACGAGGGGCAAAACCTGCTTGGCAAATACAGTGCGATCGAAATCACGATTGAACCTGACCCGGACGAAAATCCGAATTCATCGAATAATGTTGCCTTTTCCACAAGGCTCCCCGCAGAAGGATTCAAGCATGTAAGGCATTTGCTGTTCTCATTTAGCGCCACGCCAAATCAGATTGGGTTCATTCGTGGTCTGGATGCGGACACGATCTTGCTGAGCGAATCGGCAGAGCAAATGCTGTCTTCCTTTGAATCCGGCAATGAAGCAGAAGTGTTGCTACAGGCTGAAAACATGTTGAATGTGATCGTCGGTAGTCAGAGTGAGGAGTTTTACAAGGATTGGAACGGGGATGGCGATATCGATGATCCGGGCGACGGCTATGGACTCCTGCTGAATGGAGAGAACCTGGGGTACATCCAGGGAACCTTTGCTCACGCCGATCTGGCCCTCACCTCCCCGGATGCGACT
>DASTJG010000439.1:0-7305 GCA_035716785.1 Anaerolineales bacterium | reverse complement strand
CCTTGCGCCACGACGAGCCGCTTGATTCCAAATCATGACTACTTACATCCTGCGACGGCTTGGGCAAGCCATCCCACAACTTTTCATTATCAGCATTATTCTGTTTATGCTGATGCAGTCGTTCGGCGATCCGGTCGCGACCCTGGGCGCGCGCAATCCACCCAAACCGGAAGATAAAGAGCGCCTCCGTCGAATGCTTGGTCTGGACCAGCCTGTCTATGTCCAATATCTCACCTGGCTGGCCGGCAACGACTGGCAAAAGATCGACATGGATGGGGATGGCACCCCGGAAACATATGGCCGGCGCAAAGGGGTTTTGCGCGGTGATTTGGGCAATTCGCTGGTCACACGCCGACCGGTCATGGAGATGATCGGTGAGCGTTTGCCAAATACGTTGATCCTGATGGTAGCAGCTGAAATAATAATTATTATATTGTCGCTAGCCATTGGTTTGTATTCAGCGTTACGGCCCTACTCGTTGTTCGATAACCTGGTCACCGGGCTTTCGTTCGTCGGTTATTCCATGCCAGTCTTTTGGCTGGCTTTGATGCTGATGTATATCTTTGCCGTCAATTTCCGTGAGTGGGGGTTGCCTTACCTGCCCACTGTGGGTATGTTTGACCCGCAAGTGGGTAAAACAACAGGTGAAGTGATCAAACATATGGTCCTGCCTGTGACGACACTGGCGATCATCAGCATCGCTGGCTATAGTCGTTTTGTCAGATCAAGCATGCTGGAAGTCTTAAGCCAGGATTTTGTGCGGACTGCCCGTGCGAAAGGCCTGCGAGCCATGTATGTTGTCATACGTCATGCACTGCCGAATGCGGCCTTGCCTTTCATTACACTGATCGGACTGGATATCCCCTTCCTTCTGGCCGGGGCTGTAGTCACAGAACGCATCTTTGCCTGGCCTGGAATGGGACGCCTGTTTCTCGATCATCTTTCGCGTGCAGATTTCCCTGTTCTCATGGGCATCCTGATGTTAATTTCCGTTGCTGTTGTCATTTTCCAGATCATCACAGATGTTGTTTATTCATTCGTAGACCCGCGCATACGATTGGAATAGCGACCATGGCAGATACTGTTTCCACGACTCACCTTGAAGAGACAATCGCGAGATCGGCCGCGTCGGCGCCTCTTTCGCCGTTGAGACTGGGCGTGCGTCGCTTCCGCAAACATCGCATGGCGATGTTGGGACTTGGAATTCTTTTACTGCTGATTCTTTACGTCAGCCTCGGTGGATTTCTCTCACGCGGCTATTGTGAGCCACTCGGACAGAACGTAACCGGTGAAGCGTGGGCAAATTGCAATGACACCAGCCTGAAATTGAATCCACCTTCGGCAGACCATATTTTTGGCACCGATGTGATCGGACGTGATATCCTTGCTCGTACGATTTATGGTGGCCAGATCTCCATACTGATCGGCATCTCTGCCGCATTCATCGAGGTAATTCTGGGGGCATTGGTTGGCGCGTTGGCAGCGTACTATGGCGGCTGGGTAGACAGTCTATTGATGCGCTTTACAGAGGCCATGCTGAATATCCCAAGCCTGTTCCTGCTGATCATTGGAGGACGCTTCTTTGGGAGCGCGCTGCCCAGTGTAAATTTCTTTGGACGTGAATTGACCGGCAGTGTCATCATGATGATTTTGATCATTGGCGCCACCTCCTGGATGTATCTGGCGCGCATCGTACGTGCCAATGTGCTTTCTCTGCGCGAGCGCGATTATGTGTCTGCCTCACGTGCGCTGGGTGCCTCCGATGTGCGTATTATCTTCCTGCACCTTTTGCCAAACACGGTCGCGCCATTGGTGGTGAGCGCGACGTTAGGGATTGCGAATGCCATTCTCCTGGAGGCGTATGCCAGTTTTCTGGGACTGGGTGTGCAGGGAGCGACTGCCACCTGGGGCAACATGCTGGATGGGGCTTATCAATATTTGGAGACGGCGCCCTGGCTGTGGTTCTTCCCCGGCGCACTGATCCTGCTCACCGTGCTCGGCATTAACTTTGTGGGCGATGGGCTGCGCGACGCGCTTGATCCCTACAGTACAAAGCATTTGTAAAATGAGTCTTTCTAAGCACCCAACTTTCGAGTCGGGTGTTTATTGATTTGAAGACCAACTTCAACCTTAGGGATTTCTATGTTAGTACATACACCAGTTCACTCCTGGCTGAAACAGCTATGTTTGTCCTATGTTCCCGGGCCGTCTACTGGCCTGGCAGAGCGTGTCGCAACCGCGTTGATGGATTACTTCCATCACGAAGGTCATATCACTGAAGCTGTCCCCTCGCCGGAAACCAATGTGATCCTGACAACTGCCAGACTGGGAGAACCTCTGGGATGGCGCGAAGCTTTGATGTTCACCGCCCGCCGTCGATACAAATTGAAACGTGTTCCCACTGTCTTTACGATTGTTCATATCCTGCCCCATCAATTCAGGGAATGGATGGCTAGGGCGGAAGAAGCGTTGAAAGCTGGACCCGAAGCAGTGCCAGGATTCACAGGTGTTCCTGAATCCGCTTATAGAACATTATCTCAACAGGGCAAACGCGGCGGCGCGATCCTGTATTTGCTGCGGGTCATCCAGATCCAGACCAAATGCATTCGTGTGCTGCTTGTGATCGGCAAAGATGAACCTGAATCAGCGTTCCTGTTTGACCTAGTGGGCGCGCATCCGCAGATCAGGTTCGAAGAGACGCGCTCCTTTTATAAGGACATTGCCACACGGATCATGACAGCTGCCAGCACGAAGGAGATCACAAAGCATCAAGTCGTCGAGCCGGCGATCACGCGCGGAGAATGGGATAGCCTGCCTACGATCAAAGAGATGACCCGGGCAAGCCAGGAGCTTGGCAAGAGGGATTTCTTCACAGAGATGATCCAGGTTTCTGAGCTTGCGGAAATTCCCGGCTTCAGTGATGCAATTTCAAGTCAGTATAGCGAAGGATGTTTTGCCACCTGGGACGTGCAGCTCAACGGTTTGCTGACGACGATCACCGGGAGCGCCCGGCCGGTGCGCAAGGAAAACATCACTGACAAGGACCTGGCTGTGATCGCAGGCATCAAGCCGGAACGCGACGGGGCTTTGATCCGGCAGATCGAAGGGCACCCGAATCAGCCGCCCTCCTCCGAGGCGGTGGAGATGATCGGAATGGACCTGCAATTGCCGAAGATCATGCTTTCAAATGGAGTGGAAGTACCGGTCATCCGCTCCAAGCTGCACGGACATCGCGGCGTCCGTTCCTTTGACCGGAGCCGCGTCGAATACGTTTCCCTGCCGGAGAGCTATCTTCACTATCCAGTGTCCTGTTCGACCGATGCTCAATACCGCGCGGTCGAGGATACATTCTCAAGATCGGTTGCCTTGCAAAACCTGGCAGACCCGCGTCCGATCGTGTTTACCGTCCTGCCGGGACACGGCGTTGTGATCGTGGAAAAATGGGTCGAGGGGAAACAGCCTTTCCAGGTGATCTGGGAAGCCATGGATAACAAGGATATCGAGATGACGAACGATATTCCGCAGGGTCCATTCACGTTCCAGGACAGCGGCGGACGCTGCCAGCTCTTAAACCACCGATAAGGTAACTCTCACGAGGTTTCATGCGCGCCATCTACGTTGACAAGCACATCCCACGCGTTCTGTTGACAAAAGCGATCACACCGCTCTGGAAGGATTTCGTCTGGACGCCTCTTTCTGCGGCCCGGGCGGGTTCGCTGGACGATGCGCCTTTACCGGGTCCGCGCTGGGTGCGCGTGAAGAATCTCGCCAGTGGGATCTGCGCGACGGACCTGTCCCTGCTCTTTGTCAAAGCGGATCCATCGGTTGCGCCGGCCGCATTGCCCGGCGTGCAACGCTTCTATCTTGGACACGAGGTGGTTTCTGTTGTGACAGAGACCGGCCCGGCGGTGACGCGTTTCCGCGTGGGCGATCGCGTCCTCATGGATGAGCACTTCTATGGCGCGAATTGTTTGAATCTCGAGTTGGAGTCTCCCTGCGAGATGTGTGCGCAGGGAGACTCCAACTTCTGCCTGCACAAATCTGATTATCCGTACCTCGGTGTGGGGGGCGGATTCGGCGACGGGTATGTTACCCATGAAACTGGCATTGCACCCTGCCCACCAGAATTGACGTTGGATCAGGCAGTGCTCGTCGAGCCGCTGGGCATCGGAACTCATGCTGTGCTGCGACATCCTCCCAAGCCGGGCGCGAAAGTTCTTGTCATCGGCGCAGGTATGATCGGGCTCTCGGTGCTGATGGCTGCCAGAGCTGCCCAACCCGGTTGTGAAATCACCGTTCTCTCCCGTTACGATTTTCAGTCGCAGATGGCAGAACGGCTGGGCGCGAAGAATATTTTGTATGAGCGCGACGGCTATCGCGGTATCGCCAGCGCCTCCGGTGGAAAATTCTTCTCTGCGCCTTTGAATAAGGGCATCGTGGTCGGCGGGTTTGACCTGATCTATGACTGCGTCGGCAATGCGCGTACGCTCAATGATTGCCTGCGCTGGGTCAAGGCCAACGGCAAGGTAGTCCTGGTCGGCTCGCACCTCATGCCCATGTCCCAACTGGACCTGGTTCCCATCTGGTATCACCAGGTAGAACTGGTGGGTGTCGTCGCCCACGGCATCGAACACGTTGCCGGGGAGGAAAAACATACCTATGAGTGGGTCTTTGAGTTTATGAAGCGTGGACTGTATCCCATCGACGGCTTCATCACCCATCGTTTCCCCTATGAAGAGTACAGGCAGGCGATCGCGATCGCTGGTGGTCACAAGGGCGCGCCGAAGGCGATCAAGGTAATTATGCAAACGTAAAGCAGCCGTCATTGCGAGCCTTCGGGAAGCAATCCCTTTTACACTTTTCAAACAGCAAATTCTGTGTGAGATTGCTTCGCCGCAAAGCGGCTCGCAATGACGGAAATTACTTTGAGAGTCTCAATGGATCCAGGGCGTTAGATTCTCCAGCGAGGAAACATCAAATCCATTCTCCTCGAGATGCTGAACGATCCATTCGAAGGCCTGCTGCTCGCTGATCTCGCTGCCTGGCGGGCAGGCCGCAGTCGATCCCTCCACGTTTCCCGTTTTCCAGCCAAGGTTTGTGAGGTCCAGCTTGTACCATGTCTGGCAGTAGATCAAGCTGATATCCCCAAACTGGTAAAAAGGCGGCTTGACTTTTTCCGGGATGACGATGATACGACTATCGTCCACCCTTTCGGTCTCGACCGAGCTGACGCCAAAGATTGGCCGCTGATCCAGTTCACTGGCAATCAAAGACTGGCCGCGCATCCAGTCGGGTTGATCCAGGCCGAGATAGTCGAGAAGGGTAGGAGCGATATCCAGGTTTTGCACGTTCGCCTGGACCCTGCCGGCGTATTGTCCATGTGGAAAACGGATGATCAGAGGCAGGCGATGAAGCTGGTCCCATTGCTTTCCATGATCGCTTCCGATGATGAGGATCGTATTCTCCAGTAACCCCAGTTTCATTAGCTCATTTACCAATTCGCCAACGTTCTTATCGAAATCGAGAATACTATCGTCATAAAAATCATCGCTCCATGGTTGTTGATCCGCTATCGACTGTCCGAGGGAGAAATTTTGCTCCATCGGGAAAAAATCCTGGCCATGAGTGACCATCGCATGTACATGGACGAAGAGCGGCTGCTTTGCAGTTTGGAGCTCTTGCCGTAAGTACACCCAGCGCTCGATATCCACACGGCGGGCATAAAATGCAGTCACCTGAAGATACGGATTCTCCATCTGCCTGATAAAGAAGATATGACGAATACGGTCGACGGCTCGTTTGAGGATTTCATCGGCGAAAAGAGCATGGTCACTCGGCAGAACTTTGCCGATCCGGGTTAGCAATTCACTGGGTGCCGCACTGCTCATCTTGATTTCATCAAAGCCATCGACTATGTTCAATATCCTGGCATCCAGGTAATAGGGTACGGTGATCTGAACGGTCTTATACCCCTGGGAGCGCAAAATGCCCGGCAGATGCTCGTAGGCATCAGTCCCTTGTAAGATATCAGGAGTGAAAAGCATTCGTGTTTGGGCCGGATATTTACTGGTATACATCGAGACGACCGAACCGGGCGATTTGCCTGCGTTTGCAAATGCATTCTCTGCCACCAGGGACGATTTCGCCAGTGCGCGCAAGTGAGGAGTAGTATCACGCTCATAACCATAGATCGACGTATGAGTTGCATCCATCCCATCTGCGGTGAGCACGAGGATATGAGGGCGTTGTTTCACCTTTGCTGTTTTGTCCGTGGAGAGAGAGGCGGCCTGCTTCTGACTTGACAGCGCCAGCAAGGAGAAGGACAACACAAGTGCACCAGCCAGCAGCCTGAAGATCCGCTTCGGGGCCATTCCCCAGATCCGGTTTCGCCAGCTCAGGCGAAGTAAAGCCTTGAGTACGCTCCGATAGCATAGAAAGATCGTCAGGAGAAAACCCAGGCCATATAGTCCGCGCGTCCAGCCTTTGCTTGAAACGATCCCCCATTTGAACACTGTGTATGTGAAGTTGTCCACCATGATCAGGATCAGGATGGCAAAGACCATTGCTGGCAACAAACCACCCAGTTTGATGATGAGGTTCGTATATCTTCTTAAGAAGGGGAAAAGGCTTGAAATCAGTAGCGGCAATAAACTGAGAAAGCATAGACTGACCAGGAGCGCGCCGAGGACAAGAAATATCTGAAGCTGCCTCGCCAGGCTCAGGTCGTTCATAAAATGGGGTTTCGTGACGGCGAACAGCCATTCATTGAAAACATACAGGTAGGCAGCCAGAAAGGTCAGCAGAAAGAGACTGTTCCAGGATAAAAAAGGTTTTCTCATTTTTTGACCAATAATGTGAATACCCGGGAATGGTTTGGACATTCAATGGGTGTCAACCATAATGATTTAAACGATCAACCCCCCATAAGCGTGCTGTATGATGTTTTACTGGTAGTTCGGGTGAAATAGGCGCTACGTCAGAAACTGGATTTTTCCAGGAGTTTGCCTATCTTACTGATCCCCAGGCTCGAGTCAAGTTCGTTAATCGTCCCCAACCAGTTCCTTCGCCTTTTCCACATATGCCAGGCTTTGATGCCTGAAGTATGTATTGTACAACGTCGCATAGTGTCCGTCCTGCGCAAGCAAGCCATTGTGATTCCCCTCTTCGATGATCCTGCCTTTTTCCATCACAACGATGCGGTCCGCGGCTTTCACGGTGGAAAGACGGTGCGCGATCAGGATGCTGGTCGAATTTTTCAGGATCAGGCTCAACGCCTGCTGGATCTGCCATTCGGTGAACGGATCG